>SKWJ01000035.1 GCA_007128995.1 Paracoccaceae bacterium | reverse complement strand
TCACGGTAGAAAGCGGCGCGCAGATCCGGGCCTTCAGTCATCTGGAAGGCGCACATGTCAGCACAGGCGCCGTGGTCGGCCCCTATGCGCGGCTCAGACCCGGCACGGAACTTGCCGAGGATGTGCGCATCGGCAATTTTGTCGAGATCAAGAATGCCGAACTGGGCGAGGGCGCGAAGGTCAATCATCTCTCCTATGTCGGGGATGCAACGGTCGGGGCACGGGCGAATCTTGGGGCCGGAACCGTGACCTGCAACTATGACGGCGTGTTCAAGCACCGCACAGACATCGGCGAGGGGGCATTTATCGGGTCATCAACCATGCTGGTCGCACCAGTGCGTGTCGGCGCCGAAGCGATGACTGGCTCGGGGTCGGTCATTACCTCGGATGTCCCCGATGGTGCGCTGGCCCTCGGGCGCGCACGACAGGACACGAAACTCGGCCTTGGCAAACGTTTGATGGACCGGCTTCGCGCAAGCAAGTCGACAAAAGGGCAGGGCTAAGTCATATGTGCGGGATCATCGGCATACTTGGTACGCATGAAGTCTCGCCACAGATACATGATGCCCTCAAACGTCTGGAATACCGCGGCTATGACAGTGCCGGCATAGCCACTCTGAACAAGGGGCGGCTGGACATACGGCGCGCTGTTGGCAAGCTGATCAACCTGTCCGATATCCTTGTGCATGATCCGCTGCCGGGCAGATCCGGGATCGGGCATACCAGATGGGCCACCCATGGCGAGCCAACAGTGGCAAATGCACATCCGCACCGGGCCGGACGTGTTGCGGTGGTGCACAACGGGATCATCGAGAATTTTCGCGCCTTGAGGGAACAGCTTGAAGCGCAGGGCGCAGAGTTCACAAGCCAGACAGATACCGAAACGATCGTCCAGCTGGCGAGTCACTATCTTGACGAAGGCATGACACCCACCCAAGCGGCGCGCCACACCCTTGAACAACTGGAAGGTGCTTTCGCGCTCGCCTTCTTGTTTGAAGGGGAAGAGGATTTGATGATCTGTGCGCGGCGCGGCTCTCCTTTGTGTATCGGGCATGGTGCCGGTGAAATGTATCTTGGGTCCGATGCGATTGCGCTTGCCGAATTGACCGACCGTGTAACCTATCTGGAAGAGGGTGACTGGGCTGTCCTGTCGCGGAGCGGGGCCATGATTTTCGATGCCGAGGACAAGCAGACCAACCGACCTGTCACGCGTATCACACTCGAGGCCGCCCGGATCGACAAATCCGGACACAAGCATTTCATGGCCAAGGAAATCGCCGAACAGCCGTCGATTCTGCAAAGCGCGATGGCGCAATATGTCGGAAACACGCCTGACGGTTTGAACCTGCCGGAAACACTGGATTTCAAGCAGACCGATCGGTTGATCCTGGTGGCCTGCGGAACTGCCTTTTATGCCTGTCAGGTCGCGAAATACTGGTTCGAGAAGCTTGCCGGTCTGCCTGTCGAAATCGATATTGCATCAGAGTTCCGCTACCGAGACCCGGTGCTTGGACCTGCAAACATGGCGCTGTTTGTCAGCCAGTCAGGAGAGACGGCAGATACACTTGCTGCGCTGCGCCATGCGCGCCGACATGTCGGCCAAGTGGTCTCGGTCGTCAATGTCACCACCTCGTCGATCGCGCGCGAAAGCGATGTCGCGCTGCCCATTCATGCGGGACCCGAGATAGGTGTCGCCTCGACAAAGGCCTTCACCGCCCAGTTGCAGGTCTTGGCGCTTCTGGCGCTAAGGGCAGGCTGGCAGCGCGGCGTGCTCAGCGCCGAGGGGTGCAAGGCGCGGCTGGCCGAGTTGCGCCTGATCCCGGGGTTTGTCGCCCAGGCCCTGGACCGCGAGGGCGAAATCCGCAACCTTGCAGAGACGTTGTCGCAGGCGCGTGACGTGCTGTTTCTGGGGCGTGGCACAATGTTTCCCTTGGCAATGGAGGGCGCACTAAAATTGAAGGAAATCAGCTATATACATGCTGAAGCTTATGCAGCAGGTGAGCTAAAGCACGGGCCTATTGCGCTGGTTGACAAAGAGTTGCCAGTCATTGTTTTCGCACCCTCTGATGCATTGTTCGAAAAGACAGTTTCAAACATGCAGGAAGTCATGGCGCGCCATGGCAAGGTCATATTGATTTCGGATTTGGCTGGACTGACACAGGCTGGTGATGTCCCGTATCGGGTGCAGATGCCCGCAATTCCCGAGTTCATTGCGCCTTTCATTTATGCAATTCCAGCACAGTTGATCGCGTATCACACTGCGTTGCACAGGGGGACCGATGTGGACCAGCCGCGCAATCTGGCGAAATCGGTGACTGTTGAATGAGCGCGGCTGTGACCATCCTTGCCGAGCTTCGCGCTCTGGGCGATCCGCAGAAAGCAGAGACGCTCGCCACTTATCATAAGACAGGGCGCGAGTTTCTGGGGGTCCCTGCCGCTTTGCTGGATGAGATGGCGCGCGCGCAGCGACGCTGCTTGTCGCTTGAGGCAAGATGCACTCTGGCACAAGAATTGTGGGCCAGTGACGTACACGAGGCCAGCGTCTTTGCAGCAAAATTGCTGACACAGGCCCGAATCCGCCCCGATGATGAAAAGGTCTGGCGGATTATTGCGGATTGGGCGACGGGGTTCGACAGTTGGGCCCTGGCAGACCATGCCGCGATTGCGGGCGGCAAGCGTCTGGAAGCGGACAAGACACGGTTGGATGAAGTCGAAACCTGGGTTCAGGCATCCAATCTCTGGACACGGCGGGCAGCGCTGGTCATGACCTTGCCCTTTGCACGGAAACCTTTTCCCAATGCTGTCGAACAGGCAGCGCGAGAACGGGTTCTGGGGTGGGCGGCCGTCCTTGTTCCGGATCGTGACCGGTTCATTCAGAAAGCGATCGGATGGTGGCTGCGGGAATTGTCGCGTCGAGAGCCTGCCATGGTGGGTGCATTCCTTGACGGATCAGGCGCGGGGCTGACGCGCTCCGCGCGGCAAGAGGCGTTGCGCCTGATCGAGAATCCACCAGTTCGCGGGCATGGGCCAGTTGGCGATGCGCCATTGTCAGGCCCTTAGCATGGCAATCGCTTCAGCAAGATCAAGCTTGCCATCATAAAGTGCGCGACCGGAAATCGCGCCATCAAGGGGTGCACCACACTCGCGAAGGGCGATCAGGTCTTGCAGGCTGGAAACCCCGCCCGAGGCGATGACCGGTATCTGAACGGCATTGGCGAGAGTTGCTGTCGCCTGAACATTCGGACCCAGCATCGCGCCGTCACGGTTGATATCGGTGTAAATCAGCGCAGCCACGCCTGCATCTTCGAATTGCCGTGCCAGTTCCGTGACATCGATATTCGTTTCTTCGGCCCAGCCCTTGGTTGCGACACGGCCATTTCGTGCATCCACGCCGACAGCGACCTGCCCTGGAAAGGCCCTTGCAGATTCGCGCACAAGGTCAGGGTCTTCGACTGCGATCGTGCCTAGAATGACGCGGCTCAGCCCGGCAGAGAGCCAGCGCTCGATCGTTGCCATATCACGAATACCACCACCAAGCTGACACGGTATCTTAACGCCCCCAAGAATACGTTCGACGGCTTCCGCATTCACGGGCTTGCCCGCGAAAGCGCCGTTCAGATCGACCAGATGCAACCACTCCGCGCCCTGTTGCGCAAAGGCCAGTGCCTGCGCGGCAGGGTCATCATTGAACACCGTTGCCTGAGACATTTCGCCCTTGAGCAAGCGCACACATTGACCGTCCTTCAGGTCGATCGCGGGGTAGAGGATCATGCAGTCACCCTTCTTCGTCGTGATACACTGCCTCTTACGCGCTATGATCCTCTGAGAAAACCGTCAATCTGTCAGGGTTGGGAAAAGTTCCGGGCCGGTCAGGACTTTCCGCCTTGCAGGACCTGAAGAAATGGTCGCTGCTGCTTCGCGGGCATCGCGACAACAGTATCAAGCGGCTTTGTCAAGGTGAACCGACGCGGTGCCCGCCCCGTGTCACCTTTACATTCCAGAACCCCCAGCACGCGCGTGATCTGCCCTGACGCATCGGTCAGCGGCAGAAGCGCAAGGATCGCTGTCAGCTTCGGCATGCCGAATCCTGTCTCACCTTCCAGCGACAGTGTCACCCGCGCGCCGCGGGCAACTTGCTCGAGGGCTTCCGCGATCTCTTCCCGAGCCTTGCCCTGAAACAGTGCCGTGAGCGGCATGCCGCGCATATCCAGCCCCAGCAGATCCTCGATCCGTTGCCCGCATATCCGAAACCGTGCAACGCGTGGTGTCAAGAGTTCGGCCAGAAACACATGGGGTAGTGCATATGCGATTGTACTGGCGTCAATCTGATTGCGGTTTGGGGCTTGATTCGCCCTGCGCAGGCTGGCCCAATGGCGCGTGACATCGGCAACAACCTGTCCAATATCCTTGTCGTTGGGCGCAGCGCTATTTGTTTTTGTTAAATTATCGAACATTGTCTATGTCCCTTGCTGCCGTGACGCAGCCGCGTCTCCGGTGAAAGATTGGGTGATCGTCACGTCGCTCTGAGGTTGCCTTAATGCTATTGCAACCAGTGTTAATGAGAGTTTAATACATCAAATTTGGCTCGATTTCTGCAGTCTTTTGGGAAGTTGGTTAAACCCGACGGCAAACATAAAGTCGCATTGCCGGAAAGCCGTGCTCTTTGCCACTTTTCCCAACAAGGACCTGTTTTCCAAAAAATTCGTGGCAAAAGCATCTGATTTCGTCGGTCAGCACCGCGCATTTGTCTGTCCGCGCGCCAGCTTGGGCGAGTAAAACAGATTTCGGATGTCTGGATCACATGTGGCGGTCTTGACCTTAGCGCAGGGATCGACCAGATGCGCGGTCAGGGCTGACACAGGGAGTAAGGGCATGGCGCGACGTGGATTGCTGATAATCCTGTCTTCTCCGTCTGGGGCTGGAAAATCGACGCTTGCGCGCCGCTTGATGCAGTGGGACCCAAGCATCCGCTTTTCAGTATCGGCAACCACGCGCGCACCGCGCGCTGGCGAAGTGGATGGGCGTGAATATTTCTTTCGGACCCGTGTCGAATTCGAAGCCATGATCGAACAGGATGACATGCTCGAGCATGCAGAGGTGTTCGGCAACTTCTATGGCTCGCCAAAGGCGCCGGTCGAAGCAGCCTTGCGCGAAGGGCGCGACATGCTGTTCGATATTGACTGGCAAGGCGGGCAGCAGGTACGCAATTCCAGCCTTGGAAAAGATGTCGTCTCGATTTTTGTTTTGCCCCCCTCGATCCGGGAGCTGGAGCAGCGCCTGCGGGGGCGTGGTCAGGACAGCGACGAGGTGATTGCCGGGCGGATGCGGAAATCACGCGACGAAATCAGTCATTGGGCAGAATATGACTATGTTCTTGTCAACGACGACCTTGAACAGACCGATGCAAACCTGCGCGGCATAATCCTCTCGGAACGCTTGCGCCGGACGCGCCAGACCGGGTTGAATGACTTCGTGCGTAACCTGAACACAGAGTTCGAGACGCGCAGCAATCGGGCCTGATTGACTTGAGCGCCGTCAGGGTTACGAAACAGGGCTTGTGGGCGCTTTCACGCTAGCGCGCAGGTTGCTTTGACAAGGGAAGATGCTTTGGATCAGCGCTGTTCTGTTACCTGAGGGGAAAGAGGATCTTAATGACCAACCCGCTTGCACGGGACAAACACGCCATGCGCGCAAAAATCGCGCAAGCTCGGGAAAAGGCGTTTCAGGCCGCAGATCGGCACAACCATGTGCGCGCTGCCTGCGAGCGCGTCTGCGATGTTCTGAGTGACCATTATGGCACGATGCTGAAAGATGTTGTGCTGTCTGGTTATATGCCGATGCGCAGTGAAATTGATCCGTTGCCAGCAATGTCGGCCCATATTGGCCCGGTATGTGTGCCGGTCATTGTCGGGCGGGGCAGGCCACTGGAGTTTCATCGATGGTCGCCGGAAGTGCCGATGATGGAGGGCGCCTTCAAAGCCCGCATTCCTCAGCAGCGCGACCCTATGCATCCGCATGCCCTGATTGTTCCGATGCTGGCCTTTGACACGTCCGGCTACAGGTTGGGCTATGGTGGCGGCTTTTATGATCGCACCCTAGAGGCCTTGCGCGCGGATGGTTCCGTATTCGCAATCGGTTTCGCTTTCGATGTCCAGCAGGTTGCGCGCGTTCCGGTCGAAGCGACAGATCAACGCCTTGATGTGATCGTCACACCGTCAAGAGCACTGCACTTCTGATGGCGCCATGACCACCAGAACGTCCGATATGCCTTATTCAGCGCTCACCGCGCGCGAGTAATGATGCTCTGCTTCGCCCAGATGGTTGGACGGCCCCTCCAGCGGGGAAAGCGGAAATTCTTCCTCTGGTAACCCTTCTCGAGACAAGAGCACGGCGACAGGGCGTGCTGCCGGGATGTGAGAGCATACGATCATCACAGCGACCATGAAGGGCACCGCAAGGAACATGCCCGGTATGCCCCAGACAGCGCCCCAGAATGCAAGCGAGATGATGATCCCGAAAGAAGACAGCCGCAATGTCTTGCCCATCAGCATGGGATCAATGACATTGCCAAGCAGGAATTGTGTCATTCCAGCAAGGACAAAGATCAAGACGGCGGTCTGCGGTTCGGGAACCTGAATATAGGCAACGAGTGTCACGATCAGGGTTGCGATTATCGACCCCACTGACGGAATGAAATTCAGCACGAAGGTCAACAGTCCCATCGCCACTGCAAATTGCAGATTGAAAACGCTCATGATCAGGAAAATCAGGAAACCGGTCACAGTCGAGATCAAACCCTTCACCAGAAGGTACCGGTTCACTCTGCGGATGATCGATCCGATAATCCGTGTTACGCGCTGTGCCTGGGTGCGGTCCGCCATCAGGTTTTCCAGCTTCGTGTTGAACCAGACCCGTTCCGCGAAAAGGAAGCCGACAAACAGGATGATCAGGACCACCTGGCTCAGGATCGTGCC
>SKWJ01000380.1 GCA_007128995.1 Paracoccaceae bacterium | reverse complement strand
GATGGTGGTTTCCACAAAAACCGCAGGAACACCCGTTTCGACCACGAAGGCCGCTACATCCCGGATATCGCCGATGCTGGCCTCTGACGCGGTTGAGATGCCCTCGATCGCTTCGGAGGCGTCAATTCCATAGGCATCGGCAAAATAGTAGAAAGCGTCATGCGCGGTCACCAGAATGCGATTGCCTTCGGGGACTGACGCGATGGCCGCGCCAACCCAGCCGTGCAGCGCGTCCAACTGCGTGCTCAGGCCCTGGGCATTGCTGGCCATGGCGTCCGCACAGTCGGGGCGCTGTCCGGCGATGGCGTCGGCGATGACAGGGGCGATGCGTGCCCAGCGGCTGACATCCATCCACAGATGCGGGTCCATCTCGCCCGGCTCATCCGGGTCATCCAGCAGATCGGCGCTGTCAAAGGTAGCGCTGGCAAGGCCAAGCGTCGGTGTGCGGTCACTGAACCGCTCGAGCACATCGGCCAGCCGTTCTTCAAGCGTGCGATCGACATAGAAGATCATCTCGGCAGCGGCGAGTTTGTCCACATCGGCAGGCGTGGCGGAATAGTAATGCGGGTCCACGCCGGGGCCAATCAAAGTGCTGACCGAAGCGCATTCTCCGGCCACGGTCTGTGCCAGATCGGCAATCATGCCGACTGTGGCCAGCACATTGAGCGGTGTGTCCTGAGCTGTGGCCGGGGCTGCCATGGCAAAGGCGGCCCCGGCCGCCATGAGCGGCAGTGTCACTCGGTTTGTGGGCATAGTCTCTCCTTGATTCGTCTGTGATTGCCCCATAAATATGCAAATGAGAATCGTTTGCAACAACTATCCATTCAACCCTCGGATTTCTCTGCGCCCTGATCCCGTGATAGCCCGCACCGGCGGCGACACTCCGTTTTTCTTGCATGCCGAAACTCGACCAGAGTAAACAACCTCTGTCTCCGGATCGGAAATCGCCTTGAACCTCTCGGTCTTCTTCATCGGCATGATGACTGGCCTTGGCCTGATCGTTGCCATTGGTGCGCAGAATGCGTTTGTATTGCGGCAAGGCCTGCGCGGGGAGTATGTCTTTGCTGTGTGCCTGACCTGCGCTGTGTCGGATGCCCTTCTGATCTTGCTGGGGGTCACCAGTTTTGGCCAGATCTCTGCCTGGTTGCCCTGGCTTGCCCCGGTGATGCGCTATGCCGGCAGTGCCTTTCTGATCTGGTACGGGCTCAAGAGCATGAAGGCCGCCGTTTCTTCGACCGATGCGCTCTTGATCACCCCGGATCAGAAAAGCCGCCGCCTGCGCGACGTCTTGCTGGCATGTCTTGCGATCACCTGGCTGAACCCGCATGTCTATCTTGACACGGTGGTCCTGCTTGGCACGATCTCGACCCAGTTTGGCGCGGATGCGGGATCTTTCGCTGCCGGGGCGATGAGCGCCTCGTTTGTTTTCTTCTTCACGCTTGGGTACGGATCGGCCCGGCTGCGCCCTTTCTTTGCTGCGCCGAAGGCATGGCGTATTCTGGAAGCGGTGATTGCCTGTGTGATGTGGGCGATTGCGGCTAAGCTGCTTCTGGGAGCATAGGGCGCTGAACACGCCCCCGTGCCTGAAGCTGCGTCGATTTGGTGCGATCTGTCAGCGTGTCATGCGATAGATTGTCCGCGCATTCCGCTGGACACGCGGACGTGATCGGGCATTGATGGATTATCCGTTTCTGGAAATCTGCCCGGCTTGCTATGTAACAATCCGCCTGCGCAGCCCGAACAGAGGACTTGACCAGAGTGAATGATCTTGAGCCCCTGGAGGATCTTATGCGTGCGGCCAATCGTGGCGACACGGCGGCATATCACCGTCTGCTTATGGCCATCACCCCTGTGCTGCGCAAGGTCGTGCGGGCGCGGGGCGCGGCGCTGGGACCAGAGGGGTGCGAGGACGTGTTGCAGGATGTTCTGCTGGCAATTCACGGCAAGCGCCACACCTGGCACGAAGACGCGCCGTTGCGGCCCTGGCTGTACGCTATTGCGCGGCATAAGGTGGTGGATGCATTTCGCGCGCGTGGCAGGCGGATCGAGATGTCAATTGACGATTTCGCCGAGGGGCTGGTCGCTGCTGAAGGCCCGGATCCGACCGAAGGGCGCGATATGGAAAAGGTTCTTGGCAAGCTGGACCCGCGCGCCGCAGAGATCGTGCGGGCCTTTGGTCTGAACGGAGAGACGACTGCCGAGACAGCAGCGCGGCTGGACATGTCCGAGGGCGCGGTCCGCGTGGCCCTGCACCGGGCCTTGAAAACCATCGTCCGGCTGCGCGAAAGGATGATTGAATGAAAACCGAAGAGCTCATTTCCGCCCTTGCTGCGGATACGATACCGCAACAGCCTGTGACGCGCCAGCTTGGTCAGGCGATGCTGCTGGCCAGCGCGGCGTCTGGCACGGTATTCGCCCTGTTCTGGGGCGCACGACCCGATATCTGGGCGGCGCTTGGGTCCTTGGCGGTGCTGAAAACGCTGGTTCCGCTGATCCTGATGGGGCTGTCCGTGGCGTTTGCGCTTGCGCTGGCCCATCCCGGTGTCCGGCATGCGCGCCGGGGCATCGCGCTGGGCGCTTTGATCGCGCTTGCTGCGCTTGGCTTTCTGGCGGCCTTTGGGCGCGAGGGGGTGGCAGGGCTGGCCAGCGCCCTGAACAGCCCCAGCCTGATCACCTGTCTTGTGTCGATTCCGGTTCTTGCCGCGCCTGTGCTGGCTGCAATGTTCTGGGGGCTGTCATCGGGGGCGGCGCTGCGACCGAGGTTGACCGGCGCCGCCGCCGGGCTGGCGGCGGGCGGCATCGCTGCTGCAATCTATTCGATCTATTGCGACAAGGACATGGCGCTCTTCGTGCTGCCGGCTTATTCGGCGGCGATCGGAAGCGTCATGCTTGCGGGGGCATTGCTGGGTCCGCGTCTGCTGAAATGGTGACAGTCAGGACGCGTGTTCAAAGCTCGGCCTCGTAATGCAGGCTATATGTATTGACCCATGACAGGCGCAACTCGATCGGTGCGCCACCGTAGTCCAGTGCAACACGGCGGATCTGCAAGAGTGGTGTGCCTTCTGCAATCCCAAGTTCGCGCGCGCAGGCCTTGTCTGCACTGACCGCGCGCAAGGCCTCTCGCGCGCGGTGAACAGTTGCGCCCATTTCGGTCTGGTACAGCTGATAGAGTGTATTGGGCAAAATGTCGGGATCGGTTTCAAGCCTGCCGAAGCGCGCGGCGTCCAGCAGGATATGTTCGTAAAGCACCGGCGTTCCGCCGATATCGCGCACGCGGGTGATGCGGATCACCTGTGCGCGCGGGGGCAGCCCCAGCGCATCGGCATCAGCGCTGCACGCAGCAATCCGTGCGCGCGACAGGACGCGGCTTTCGGGGCGCAATCTGCGCCCGTCTGGCCCGCGCAGATTGAAGAACCGGAACAGAACCGCATCGCTGTCATGGCTGACCACAACAGTGCCCTTGCCCTGTCGGCGCTGAACGACGCCTTCGGCGGCCATGTCGAGAAGCGCCTTGCGCAAGGTGCCCACGGCCACGCCATAGTCTTCGGCCAGTCGCGATTCCGAGGGCAGATAGGTTCCCGGCGACCACTCGCCTGCTTCAATCCGCGCCATCATCAGATCGCGAAGTTGACGGTGCAGGGGCTGGGCAACAGGGCGGGATGTCATCGGGATAGGCGATACTCTGAAACGGCGGCAGGGCGCAATCCTGCTTGACGCTTCTATATTATATAAACTATATAGTTTTGCAAGACTCAGCTTCCCCTGCCGAACGGAGCCGCTGCCCGCATGACACCTGTCCAGATTACCCCGGATGCCGCGCACACGCTTGTAGTGCAGGTATTCAAGGCGCAAGGAATGCCCGAGGCCCTGGCCTTGCCTGCCGCCAAGGCACTGGTGCAGGCCGAGCAGGAAGGCTTGCCCTCGCATGGGCTGGCGCGGGTTCCATTCTATGCAGCGCAGATGCGTGCAGGAAAGGTTCTGGCCCGTGCTGCGCCTGAACTGTCCCGCGACGGTGCCGTGATCCGGGTGGATGCGGGTTTCGGGCTGGCCTTTGCCGCAATTGATGCCGGGGCCCGCATGGCACAGGAGGTTGCGCGCGAGCTGGGGGTTGCCGTTGTCAGTGTGACCCGCTCGCACCATTTCGGCGTGGCGGGTCAGGCGGTAGAACCCTTCGCGCGGCAAGGGCTGATTGCGCTGGCCTTCGCCAATGCCCCTGCGGCCATGGCCCCATGGGGGGGCAATCGCGCGCTGTTCGGCACCAACCCGATTGCCTTTGCCGCGCCGCGCGCGTTGGGCGATCCGCTGCTGATTGATCTCTCGCTCAGCCATGTTGCGCGCGGCAAGGTCATGCTGGCGCAGAAAGCAGGCCAACCCATTCCCGAAGGCTGGGCGCTGGATGCCGAAGGACAGCCAACCACCGATGCCGATGCAGCAATGGCAGGAACGATGGTGCCTGCCGGGGGCGCGAAGGGGGCTGCACTCGCCCTTATGGTGGAATTGCTGACGGCAGGTCTGGCCGGGGCGAATTTCGCCCATCAGGCCAGTTCGCTGTTTGATGACAAGGGTCCTGCCCCCAATCTGGCGCATTTCATCCTTGTGCTGGACCCCGCACGCTTTGCCCCGGGCTTTACCGAACGGGCAGAGTTGCTCTTTGACGCGGTTGCGGCACAAGACGGCGCACGCCTGCCCGGTGCGCGGCGCATGGCCGAACGCAAAGGGCGCGCAGAGATATTCGAGATACCAAAACAGCTTCACGATACGCTCATGGGCCTTGCCCATGGCTGATAGTCTCGCATCACGAAGGGAGAGAAGAGATGATTGCCAATACCCACCCGCAACTGCTGGTGCATGACAAGGCTGACAATGTCGGCGTAGTTGTCGTAGAGGGCCTGAGCGCGGGCACGGATATGCTCTGTGTCTGCACCGAGGATAACAGCGATTTCCGCCTGACCGCCAAGGCCGACATTCCGATCGGTCACAAGGTCGCGCTTGCTGATCTGAAGGCAGGCGACACCGTTATAAAATATGGCGAAGATATCGGCCGCATGGTGGGCAGTGCCGAACTCGGCGGCCATGTGCATACCCACAACATGAAAACCAAGCGCTGGTAAGGGGAACGATCATGGCATTCGATTTTTCACAAGATACAGTCAAGGCCTGGCGGCGCGAGAATGGCCGCGTGGGCGTGCGCAACCACGTCCTGATCCTGCCGGTGGACGACATTTCCAACGCCGCCTGCGAGGCTGTGGCCAATAACGTCAAGGGCACGATGGCCATTCCCCATGCTTATGGCCGCCTGCAATTCGGCGAGGATCTGGACCTGCATTTCCGCACCATCATCGGCACGGGCGCAAATCCGAATGTGGCGGCGGTTGTCGTCATCGGGATCGAGCCGGAATGGACGAAGGTCATTGTCGACGGGATCGCCAAGACCGGCAAGCCGGTCGAAGGGTTCTGGATTGAACAGAATGGCGATTTCGAGACGATCCGGCGGGCAAGCTGGAAAGCCAAGGAATATGTGCAATGGGCTTCTGAGTTGCAGAAGGAAGACTGTCCGGTCACCGATCTCTGGGTGTCGACCAAATGTGGCGAGAGCGACACGACCACAGGCCTGTCGTCCTGCCCGACCGTTGGCAACATGTATGACAAGCTGTTGCCGCACGGTCTTTATGGTGTGTTCGGCGAGACGTCGGAAATCACCGGGGCCGAACATATCTGCGAAAAGCGCGCGGCCAATCCCGAAGCGGCGGCGAAGTTCCGCAAGACATGGCAGGCCTATCAGGATGACGTGATCGAGCAGTTCAAGACTTCGGATCTGTCGGACAGCCAGCCGACCAAGGGCAATATTCTGGGTGGTCTGTCCACGATCGAGGAAAAGGCGCTGGGCAATCTGGAAAAGATCGGGCGTACCAGCACTTATATCGATGTTCTTGGCCCTGCCGAAGCGCCTGAAAAGGGCCCTGGTCTGTATTTCATGGACAGTTCGTCCGCTGCTGCCGAATGCGTAACGCTTATGGCGGCGGGCGGCTATGTCATCCACACTTTCCCGACCGGGCAGGGCAATGTGGTTGGCAATCCGATCGTGCCGGTGATCAAGATTTCCGGCAATCCGCGCACTTTGCGCACGATGTCGGAACATATCGATGTCGATGTGACCGGTGTGTTGCGCCGCGACATGACCATCGATCAGGCGGGCGACTCGTTGATCGAGATGATCAAGCGCACTGCAAATGGCCGCCTTACAGCGGCGGAAGCACTTGGCCATCGGGAATTTTCGATGACAAAGCTCTACCGTTCGGCCTGAGCACAGGCTAGGAGATTTCATGACAGGGCGGGTCGCAAGGCCCGCCCTTCCTTTGCAGGCAGGACCCATCATGACGCGATTGCGCCTCTTTCTTGCTCCGCTTGCGCCCGGGCTGATGCTGGCCGCGACCGTGGCTGCCGCCGCTGCCTTTCTGGGCGCGCATTACGGCGCGCCGGTCATGCTGTTCGCGCTGCTTCTGGGGATGGCGTTCAACTTTCTGCACGAGGATGGCAGCCCCTGCCGCGCGGGGGTGGAATGGACCTCGAAATTCGTGCTGCGTCTGGGTGTCGGATTGCTTGGCTTGCGCATCGCGCTGGAGGATCTGGCGCAGATCGGGGGGGCAGGTGCGGCACTTCTGGTCGGCCTGATCGTGCTGACCATCGCAACGGGCTTCATCGCGGCCCCCTTGTTCCGGCGGCAATGGCGCTTTGCGTTGCTGACAGGGGGCGCAGTGGCGATTTGCGGCGCCTCTGCCGCGCTGGCGATTGCCGCGGTGATCCCTCCGAATGACAAGACCGAACGCAACACTCTGTTCACGGTCATGGCTGTCACTGCGCTTTCGACCATCGCTATGGTCGCCTATCCACTGCTGTTCCAGACCCTTGGTTTCAGCGAGAGAGAGCAGGGCTTTCTGATCGGTGCGACAATCCATGATGTCGCGCAGGTGGTGGG
>SKWJ01000013.1 GCA_007128995.1 Paracoccaceae bacterium | reverse complement strand
GTATCGTCTTCGCGCAGTTCGACATCGAACAATTCCTTCAGACGCGTTTCGACCACTTCGGGCAAACGTCGCGTTACGACAACACTCAGGCGTTGATTGGGCATGGCGCGCGTCTCACCTCTTTGCATGGCCTTCGATTTGGGGCAAACTGCCAGCAGTCGCACAGTTCTACAAGCAGTCAAATTGCATGGGAAGAGTGCGATCTGGAAAATGAGCAGTCTCTGAACCGAAAACAGGCCGGAACAACCGGACAGGCAGGCAGATGAATTCACGAGCGATCTTGTTGGGCGTCGTTGCCCTGGTGCTGGCATGCGGCCCGACACATGCTGTCACGGCCGAACGCGGACCGGTGACCAACCTGCCGTTGCCGCGCTTCGTCTCTCTCAAGGCGAATGAGGCGAATGCCCGCCGCGGTCCCGATACCTCGCATCGGATCGACTGGGTCTATAAGCGGCGGGATTTGCCGTTGCGCATCACTGCAGAATTCGAGCATTGGCGCCGGGTTGAAGATGTGGACGGGCAGGGCGGGTGGATGCACCACGCCCTTCTGTCCGGGGTACGCACCGCCTTGGTTCAGACGGATATGACGCCGCTTCATCAGCGTGCGGACGACACCAGTGCACAGACTGCGTTGCTGGAACGCGGTGTGATCGCGCGTCTGCGTGAATGCCAGCGCGACTGGTGCCGCATGGAAGCCGAGGGCGCGCGGGGCTGGGCGGAGAAACGCCATCTCTGGGGGGTGGACGCCACAGAAGAGTTTGACTGAATACTGCTGTCACTCGATCCGGTAGGGCAATAAGCCCCGATAGTCGTGATCCACTGTCAAGTGCCGCTCCAGCGGCGGAACAGAGCGCTGATGACAACTGTCGCGTTCGCAAATCCGACATGAAATCCCGATCGGTTCAAACCCGCCAGCGCGCCCGATATCCATTCCATCCGCGTAGACGAGGGCGCCTGCATGATCGATTTCGCAGCCCAGCCCGATCGCGTAGCGCCGCACGGGGGCATGAAATGCACCGCCCCCTTTGGTGACTGCCAGCGCGAGGCAGAAATACCGCATGCCGTCCGGTGTCTCGGCCAGTTGGCGCAGAAAACGGCCCGGCGTCTCGAAAGCGCGGTGGACATTCCAGAGCGGGCAGGCCCCACCAAAACGGGCGAATTGCAACCGCGTCGCGGAGTGGCGCTTGGTAATCGTGCCGGCCTGATCGACGCGCACGAAAAAGAACGGCACACCTTTGGCGCCGGGTCTTTGCATGGTCGAAAGCCGATGCGCTACCTGTTCGATTGACGCCCCGAACTGATCGGCAAGGGCCTCCAGGTCGTGGCGTTTGCTTTGCGCCGCGTCGAGAAACCGACCATATGGCAACAACGCCGCGCCTGCGAAATAGTTTGCAAGGCCAATCTTGGCGATGGCGCGCGCCTCGTCGGACTGAAATCGTGCCAGATCCAGCGTTGCGTCCAGCAGGTCGGATTGTGTCAGCAGGGCGATTTGGTGAAGCATCTGAAACGCCTGAGTCGCTCGCGTGGCCTTGGCCGAGATTTCAAGCGTGCGATTTTCGGCATCCATATGGCGCAAGGTCTGGCTGTTTGTAAGCTTCAGCGTGATCTTGCGCTGCGCCAGCGTCTCGCGCGCCAATGTCAGCGTGTCGCGCCCCTGTGTCGCGAAGCGTTCGGCTGCCCGGTCGACCGCATCCAGATAGTTATCGCAGTAATGAAAGAAATCGCGCACCTCTTCCCAAGGGCTTAGCCGCAAGGTAGTATCCTCGCGGCCCAAGGCTTCATCCAGCGAGGCGAGCTGCTCTTGTGCTTGCCGATAGGCGCGATGCAGATCGAGAAAGGCACGGGCAAAGCCGGGTGCATTGGCACCAATCAGGCGCAGGTCCGGCAGCGCTGGCGTTGTTGCGCCAAAGAGCGGATCGGCAAAGGCTTCGCGCAGATCCGAGACCAGGCGTTCGCTGTCACCGGCAGAGAGTTCGGTAACGTCCATCCCGAACTCGCGCGCCAGTGCAAGGACAACGGCAGTCGACAAGGGGCGGTTGTTGTTCTCCATCTGATTGAGATAGGGCAGGGACACGCCCAGTCGTGCGGCGAAGTCCTTCTGCGTCAGTGACAACTGATTGCGCGTTTCGCGCAATTTCGCCCCGGCATATAGCTTTTGTGGTGGCATGGGTCCCCCGGCGCAGAGTTTGCTAACTCAGGCTACAGGGTTTGCAAAGACCCTCTCGCGGGTCAAGCTGAAAGCTGTGTTTCACGATGCAAAACGTAGAATAGCGGCAGGATCGCCAAGCCGGTGGTGACCAGCATCAACCAGATCAGGGGGGCGGCGCCGCTTTCAACGGTCAGAATCGCGCCGGCAATGGCAGACAATCCCGCGCCTCCGCCGATCATGATCGCGCCGCCGATTCCGCTTGCCGTGCCCGCCAGATGCGGACGGACCGACATCATGCCAGATGTGGCCGAGGGCAGCAGCATGCCATTGCCAAGGCCAGTGAAGATGAAGCAGCCGAAGAAGACTGGCGCAGACAGATATCCTGCGAGGTAGAGCGTGGCCAGCAGGGCCATGCCCCCAAATCCAACAACGCAGCCGATCAGGATCATCCGGTTGATCCCGAGTTTGGCCGCGTATCGACCCGCGAGGAAATTGCCCGCCGCATATCCCAGTGCCGGAGCGCCGAAAAACAACCCCAGTTGCGAAGGCGAAAGGCCGAAAACCATGCTGCCAACGAAAGGCACCCCGCCGAGATAGGCAAAGAAAGCCCCCGAGGCCAGCGTTGCGGTGGTGCAATAGCCCCAGAACCGCCGTGCGCGTATCAATTCGGGAACGCCCGCGAACAAGCCTTTTGAGCTGCCACCAAGGTTGCGCTTTGTCTCTCCCATGTCGCGCCAGCTCAGCAGCAGCACTGCGATCCCCGCAAGAAGCATCAGCCCGAAACTGCCCCGCCAGCCAAACGCCTCGTCCAGCAACCCACCGATCGCGGGGGCGATCATCGGCACCAGCGCCATGCCCATTGTGACATAGCCGATGCGGGAGGCGGCCTCTGACTCGCCCATCACGTCCCGGATTGACGCCCTGCTCAGCACGATCGCGGTGACAACGATCGCCTGAAACATGCGAAACACCAGAAATACGACCGCAGAGGTTGCAAGTAATGTGCCTATGGTCGCCAGAATGAAGACACCCAGCGCGACCAGCATCACCGGCCTGCGCCCAAACCGGTCTGACACGGCCCCAATGAAAACCTGCAAGATTGCGTTCACCAGCAGATACAAGGACACCGAGAGCTGCATGACCGCATAATCCGTCTGGAAATAGGCGGTCATCGAGGGCAGGGATGGCAGAAACACATTCATTGCAAGAGCTGCAATCGACGCCTGTGCAACCAGCGTGGCCACATGTGGCGGGGTTGTCCGGTCCAGAAACCGGATCTCCAGGGCAGGGGTTTTGTGAAGCATCTCAACCGGCTTTCGCAGATGTGCAGTCCAGAATGTTACACATGTGAAGAGTGGTGGCAAGCCGTGTTACTCGTGTCTAAGCAAGCCTTTGCAAATTTGCTGTCCGGGCTCATATGAAGTTTGCAAATTATCTTTATTTTTCTTTTATGTGACGGATTGCGCAAGTATGTTGCGCCAAGATGGCAGCATGACGGGCCGCCTACAGCCTTGGGGGAGCGCATGAAGGATATTTTGCAACAGCTCGAAGATCATCGCGCGACTGCGCGTATGGGCGGTGGTGAGCGTCGGGTCGCGGCGCAGCATGCCAAGGGTAAGCTGACCGCGCGAGAGCGGATCGAACTGTTGCTTGATGAGGGCAGTTTCGAGGAGTTCGACATGTTTGTCGCGCATCGCTGCACGGATTTCGGGATGCAGGCCGAGCGTCCCGCCGGAGATGGTGTCGTGACGGGCTGGGGCACGATCAATGGTCGCCAGATCTATGTCTTTGCGCAGGATTTTACAGTCATGGGCGGGTCGGTTTCAGAAACCCATGCGGCCAAGATCTGCAAGATCATGGATATGGCGATCCGCAATGGTGCGCCGGTCATCGGGCTGAACGACTCGGGCGGTGCGCGCATTCAGGAGGGGGTTGCCAGTCTAGCGGCCTATGGCGCGGTCTTTGATCGCAACATCAAGGCATCTGGTGTGATCCCGCAGATAAGCGTGATCATGGGGCCCTGCGCGGGCGGTGCGGTCTATAGCCCGGCAATGACCGACTTCATCTTCATGGTGAAGGACTCAAGTTACATGTTTGTAACAGGTCCCGATGTGGTGAAGACCGTCACCAATGAGGTGGTCACGGCAGAAGAACTTGGCGGCGCGGTGACCCACACGCGCAAATCCTCGGTGGCAGATGCGGCATTCGAGAATGATGTCGAGGCTTTGATCGAGGTGCGCAGGCTGGTTGACTTCCTGCCTTTGAACAATCGGGAAAAGCCACCCTTGCGTCCGTTCTTTGATGATCCTGCGCGGCTTGAGCCCAGTCTGGACAGCCTGATCCCGGACAATCCCAACAGCCCTTATGACATGAAAGAACTGATCGAGAAAGTTGCCGATGAAGGCGATTTCTACGAAATTCAGGCGGAGTATGCGAAGAACATCATCACCGGCTTCATCCGGCTGGAAGGGCGAACTGTTGGGGTGGTGGCCAATCAGCCGATGGTTCTGGCGGGCTGTCTCGACATCGATTCCAGTCGCAAGGCGGCGCGCTTTGTGCGGTTTTGCGACGCATTTGAGATTCCGATCCTGACGTTTGTCGATGTTCCGGGCTTCTTGCCCGGGACCGGGCAGGAATATGCGGGTGTCATCAAACATGGTGCGAAGCTTCTCTACGCGTACGGAGAGGCAACTGTGCCGAAAGTTACAGTGATCACACGCAAGGCATATGGGGGCGCCTATGTGGTCATGGCCTCCAAGCATATGGGGGCAGACTTCAATTATGCATGGCCTACGGCAGAAATTGCGGTGATGGGGTCAAAGGGCGCTGTCGAAATTCTCTACCGGTCTGAACTGGGGGATGCCGAAAAGTCCGCCGCACGGATCAACGAATATGAAGAACGCTTTGCAAACCCTTTTGTCGCAGCGGAAAAAGGCTTCATCGATGAGGTGATCATGCCGCAATCGACGCGCAAGCGTGTTGCGCGGGCCTTCGCATCACTTCGGACCAAAAAGCTGGAAAACCCGTGGAAAAAGCACGACAATATCCCGCTGTGACGCAGTCCGGCACAGGGATGGTTCAGCGATGTGGAGATGTGCTGGCATGAGGCTTTCTGCGGCAGGGGTCGGGCTTGCTGTCAGCCTGTCTGCCGCGCATGCGCAGGGACCGCTTCTGCTGCCGTCGGGGGTTGAGGCGACCCCGTTCGATACGATCTGGGATGAGGAACTGTCGATAATTCGGCTTCGGTTCATTGTCCCGCGACTGGCAGAGCCCGGCAGTCTGTATTCGGGCGATCCAGAGCGGGTTTTTGAAGACATGTTCTGGCTCTGCGAGACGCAGTTGGCGGCATCCTTTCCCGATGGGCCGGTATGGCTGGATCAGGGGTGGAATTCGGTGGTGATATCGTTGATGGACAGACCGATCGAATTCGGAACCCGCGATCCTGATGTCTTTCAGGTGTTTGAGTGGTTTTCGCTGACCATGGATGGATGTGAATTGGAATTGGATGAGTATCATGACTGACACTGGCCGGATGCGTGGTCACGCACCTGTCTCCTTGTTGCAACGTATCGCGAGCGCTCATCAGGTGCGCAAAATGTTCTTGTGGTCATGGTTCAAGGCTTCGGATATTCTCGCACCGCAGCGTCCCCTGTTCGGTGGCGTGATCGCAACGTCGTCCTGGACCCAAATAGCTGGCCAAGCGACGAAATCTTCATACAGGAGCCTATCTTCATGTCGAAACTCACTATCGCTCTCGCTATCGGCGCAACACTCGCGATCTCGGCTTGTGCACGTCAGGCACCCGCACCCGAGCCAATGGCAGCACCGGTTATTGTGGAACCCACATCGACCAAAGGCTGGAACTGATCCAGTCGCAGGTCAGGCCAGTCGGCCTGACCTGCCTTTCCAACGGGCTGCCTTGTCATTGCAGGTGCAGCCATGTTGAAGCATCGCGGCTTCCCGGGCCGCCTTCCAAGCACTGATTTCCAGTTCACCATACGACGCGCAAACCCCAAGGGGGCCACGCCGCTTTCAGCGCGAAAGCGCTATGCCGACCGGCGCGCTATTGACAGGCGCGCGGATGAGGCCTTTCTCGGGGCGCTCATCGCCCATTTCGGAGAGGAAGCTTTTGAGCGCGGCAATCTAGATGCCGGGCGGCTTTCCTGGCTGTTCGGGCGTGAAGTTGTGCCAGCATCCGACCCTTTTGATCCTGTGAGCTACGAGGCCCTCCTGCGTCTCGATCTGCGCGTGGCACAGGCCAATTTCCCGCAGCTTTTTGATGGATCTTCGGAGTTCACATTCGACACATCGGAGGACTAGGCCGATGCTGCGTTCGCCTTCTCAGACTATGCCCGGAAAGGACTTTGCATGTTTTCCAAGATTCTGATTGCCAATCGCGGTGAGATCGCCTGCCGCGTGATCAAGACTGCACGCAAGATGGGTATCAAGACCGTCGCTGTCTATTCCGATGCAGACCGCAATGCACTTCATGTGCGGATGGCGGATGAGGCTGTGCATATCGGGCCGCCCGCCGCAAACCAGTCTTATATCGTGATCGACAAGATCATGGCGGCAATACAGCAAACCGGCGCAGAAGCCGTGCATCCGGGCTATGGGTTCCTGTCTGAGAACATGAAATTTGCTGAAGCGCTGGAAAAGGCCGGCGTCGCCTTTATCGGTCCGCCTGTCGGCGCGATCGAGGCAATGGGGGACAAGATCACCTCGAAAAAGCTGGCTGCCGAGGCGAATGTCAGCACAGTTCCGGGCTATATGGGTTTGATCGCAGATGCTGACGAAGCCGTGAAAATCTCGGGAGAGATTGGCTATCCGG
>SKWJ01000179.1 GCA_007128995.1 Paracoccaceae bacterium | reverse complement strand
CTGTCGGTCATCGGCAATGGTGTGGTGCTGGACCCGTGGCACCTGCTGAAAGAAATCGTGACCATCCGCAGCCGGGGTGTCGATATCAGCGCCGATAACCTGATGATCGCCGAGAATACACCGCTGATCCTGCCCTTCCATGGCGAGCTGGACCGCGCGCGCGAAGCCCAGAACAGCGTGGCAAAGATCGGCACAACCGGGCGCGGGATCGGCCCTGCCTATGAAGACAAGGTTGGCCGCCGTGTGATCCGCGTGGCCGATCTGGCCGATGACGCGACCTTGCAGACCCGCGTGGACCGTGCGCTGGTCCATCACAATGCGCTGCGCGCCGGGCTGGGGCTGGACCCGATCGACCGCGACGACCTGCTGACGCAACTGCGCAAGATCGCGCCAGAAATCCTGAAATATGCAGCACCTGTCTGGAAGGTGCTGAATGACAAGCGCAAGGCGGGCAAGCGCATTCTGTTTGAGGGCGCGCAAGGCGCGCTGCTGGATGTCGATTTCGGAACCTACCCGTATGTCACTTCATCCAATGTGATCGCCGGGCAGGCTGCAACAGGGGTTGGTGTCGGTCCGGGGGCCATAGATTTCGTCCTTGGCATCGTGAAAGCCTATACCACCCGCGTGGGCGAAGGCCCGTTTCCAACTGAGTTGCTGGATGAGGATGGCGAACGCCTGGGCGCGCGCGGTCATGAATTTGGCGTGACAACGGGGCGCAAGCGGCGCTGTGGCTGGTTCGATGCCTGCCTCTTGCGCCAGACCTGCGCCACATCGGGCGTCACCGGAATTGCCCTGACCAAGCTGGATGTGCTGGACGGTTTCGACGTGCTGAAAATCTGCGTGGGATACGATCTGGATGGGACGCGGCTGGATTACCTGCCAACTGCCGCGGATCAACAGGCGCGCTGCACGCCGATCTACGAGGAACTGCCAGGCTGGTCGGAATCCACCGAAGGCGCGCGCAGCTGGGCCGAACTGCCTGCAAATGCGATCAAATATGTCCGCCGCGTGGAAGAGTTGATTGACTGCCCGGTCGCGCTACTTTCCACATCACCGGAACGCGAAGACACAATCCTTGTAACGGACCCGTTTGCAGACTGATGAAACTCTCCTGGAAAGCTCGTAGACGCTGGGCGCTTTTTGCGCTGGTTGTGGCCTTGCCGCTCTATATCGTCGTGGCGCTCAACGTCATGATGCTCTTTGATCGGCCGCCCTTTCTGCTGGAACTGGCGATCTATGTCGCCTTGGGCATTCTCTGGGCATTTCCGCTGAAGCGCATTTTCCTCGGGATCAGCCAGCCCGACCCGGACGCGCCGCGCAAGAAATAGGCGCTGGGTCATCAGGCTGGATTGGCGAGATGGCGCCTGAGGGCAGCGTGTTGCAGCACGCTAAAGCGGTGGTGTCTGATAGAACTGAACCTTCAATCCGCCATGCGGCAGAATTGGACCAGAGGTCAGAGGCAATCCGGTCGCATGTGCGAGTTTGCGCTCTGAGGTGACAAGCCCCACGCGCCAGCCCCGGAACTGCGCTTTCAGGATCGTGCCAAGGGTCGCATAAAGGCCGAACAGCAGTTTGGGGTTGCCGATGCGCCCGCCATAGGGCGGGTTGACAAGGACCAGTCCAGCGGCAGTCTCTGGCCGGGTCAGGGCGCTGATGGGCTGGCACTCGAACCGCGTACAGAGGCTGACGCCCGCGCGCTCGGCATTGGCGCGCGCATTGCCAATGGCCCCCTGATCGCGGTCATATCCCAGAAAACACAGCGGCGGTGCAGGGCGCGCGGCAGGCAGGCGCATCTGCGCCCAGCGTTCCGGGTCGAAACTGGCGAAGTGTTCAAAGGCGAAACTGCGCGCCCGCCCCGGTGCCAGCCCCATTGCGATCTCGGCGGCTTCAATCACGAAGGTCCCTGATCCACACATCGGATCAAGCACAGGCTGCGTGCCATCAAACCCCATCTGCCGCAGCAACAGCGCAGCCATCGTCTCGCGCATGGGCGCCTTGCCTGTGGCCAGCTTGTGACCGCGCTTGTGCAGCCCTTCTCCCGAACTGTCGAGCGACAGCGTGACCAGATCATCCTCGATCCGTACCATCAGGCGCAGGGCTGCCGCCGGATCAGGCGTCGCGCCAAGCGTGTCGATGATCGCAGTTTCGATCCGCTCTGCCGCAGCGCGCTGGTGATAAATACGCGATCTTGTGCAACTGACCTCGACCCGAAACGTCTGATCCGGTCGCAGCACATCCGCCCATGGAATCTTGCGCGCGCGCTTGTCAAGTTGCGCCAGATGCATGGCGCGAAAACTGGCAAACCGCACCAGAACCCGGCTGGCACCGCGCAGCCACAGATTCGTGCGCCAGATATCTTCCCAGGTTCCAGAGGTTTCCACCCCGCCTGCGACAGCCACCGGAGAGGGCAGACCAAGAGCGCGCGCCTCCTCTGCCAGATCAGACTCCAGCCCGGGAAGGCAGCCAAGAAAAAGCGGGAAAGGCAGATCTGTCATGCCAGCGGCCCTAAGCCGAAATGCCCGCCAAGACCAGCGCAAAAGCGTGCTTTGCGCAGCAAGCGCGGCACGCATGTGCCGCGCGGGGTGGGTGGGCGGCAAAAAGCACGCTTTTGCCCGTCGCAGCGGCTAGCCCGCCAAGGCGTCCATGCGCTGCGCCAGCCGAATATCCAGATCCGACAGCCCCCCCAGATCATGGGTGGACAGGGTCACCTTGACAGTCTTGTAGACATTGAACCATTCAGGATGATGGCCCATTTTCTCGGCCACAAGGGCGACGCGACTCATCCAGCCAAAGGCGTCGATGAAATTGGCAAAGACAAACTCCTTCGCAATGGCGTCGCGCCCGTCAACAAGCGCCCATCCTGCCTTTAGCAGCGGGTCAAGTTCAGTGCGGTCTGTCAGTTTTTCGGCCATGTCTCCCTCCTTCATGTCTTGCGAAATGGTGCATATTCGGCAAGCGCGCGCAGTTCATAATCGATCGCGCGGCCCTCATCATCCAGATAGCGCGCAACAGCACGATGAAACCCCGGCTCTGGAAAGTAGTGCAACGAATGCACTCTTGTGGGCATGTAACCGCGCGCAAGCTTATGCGTTCCCTGCGCCCCTGCCTCAACCCTCGAGATCCGGCGTGAAATCGCGAAATCCATCGCCTGATAATAACACAGTTCGAAATGCAGACAGGGGTGATCCTCCAGACAGCCCCAATAGCGCCCGAAGAGCGTATCCTGTGCGATGAAGTTCAGCGCCCCCGCCACCGGCACGCCATCACGCTCGGCCAGGACCAGAAGAACATCCTCGCGCATGCTGCTCTGGACAAGATCAAAGAAGCGCCGCGTCAGATAGGGCGTGCCCCATTTGCGGGCGCCCGTATCCTGATAGAATTGCCAGAAGGCATCCCAATGCGCTGGTTCCAGAGTATCGCCTGTCACCTGCCGAATGGTCCCGCCAAACCCCTGCGCCGTAGCCCGTTCCTTGCGCAAGGTCTTGCGCTTGCGCGACGACAGGGCCTGCAGGAAATCATCGAAATTGCCATAGCCCCGGTTTTCCCAATGGAACTGTTCGGTCACGCGGTGCAGATAGCCTTGTGCGCTTCCCTCGGCAGCTTCTTCTGGCGTGCAGAATGTCACATGCGCAGAAGACAATTGATTGTCGCGTGCAAGGGTTGCCATGCTTTGCAGAATCGCCGCGGCACCTTCGCGCTCAAACCCCGGAAGGCACAGAAACCGACGCCCGGTTGCTGGCGTGAACGGGACGGCCAGTTGCAGCTTCGGATAGTACCGACCGCCCGCGCGGGCATAGGCCTGCGCGAAGGCGTGATCGAAGATGAATTCGCCCTGGGAATGGCTTTTCACATATAGCGGCGCAGCTGCAACCAGTCGGCTTCCGTGATGGACAAGGACATGCCGTGGCTCCCAGCCGGTTCCGGCCCCGACCGAACCGGACAGTTCGAGCGCAGACAGGAACCGATGCGTGGTGAACGGATCAGGGGCCGGGCGCGCGCCATCCGGATTTGCACAAGCATCCCAGTCGGCAGCAGTGACTTCCGACAGACTGCTGATCACCGAGACCGAAAGCGCGCGCCCATCCATCACATTGCCGCCAAGAGCGCCTCGCCGGCTGACACCTCGCAGACGCCCGGGCCTTCCTCGACATGCAAAAGGCTGACTTTCCCATCCTCGACCAGCATCGCATAGCGCTTCGAGCGTCCCATCAGCCCGACAGGTGGGGCGTCGAAATCCATGCCGACGGCCTTTGTATAGGCACCTGTTCCATCCGCCAGTAGCGTCAGCCCCGCCTCTGTCGCGCCTGTCGCCTCGCCCCAGGCTTTCAGAACAAACGGGTCGTTGACCGATATGCAGACGATCTCGTTCACACCCTTGGCTTCGAAATCAGCTTTGGTGCGGATGAAACTGGGCACATGCGCCGAATGGCAGGTCGGTGTGAAGGCGCCGGGTACGGCGAAGATCACCACTTTGCGGCCCTGTGTCAGGCTGGACAGTTCCACCTGCTCTGGTCCCTCTGCGCCCATGCGCGACAGAGTCGCTTCTGGCAATGTATCCCCGGTTGCGAGTGTCATCGATTTTTTCCTCGTTCAGTTATGGTTATCTGTGCTGGGAACATAGTATAGCTGGCAGCAGTGGCCAGAGCGAAAGGCACAGGAATGAACAGGATCGTTGTGATTGGCGCCGGACAGGCAGGGGCATCTTTGGTCGCGAAGCTGCGTCAGTCGGGCTTTGCAGGGCAGATAACGCTGCTGGGCGCAGAGCCGGTCCCCCCCTACCAGCGCCCACCGCTGTCCAAGGCCTATCTTCTTGGCGAGATGGCACAGGACCGCCTGTTTCTGCGGCCTGAGAGCTTCTACGCCGAGAAAGATATCGACCTGCGCACCAATCTGCATGTCGATGCGCTGGATCTGGCGACGAAAACCCTTCGCGCGGGCGGCGAGGTGATTGCCTATGATGCGCTTGCCCTGACCACGGGTGCACAACCGCGCAGACTGCCCGCGCTGATAGGTGGCGCGCTTCGGAACGTGCATGTCGTGCGCAATCTGGCCGATGTGACCGCGATGATCCCGGATTTCCTGCCCGGTCGCAGGGTGGTGATTGTGGGGGGCGGTTATATCGGGCTGGAAGCGGCCGCGGTTGCGGCAAAGCTGGGCCTTGATGTCACGGTTCTGGAAATGGCCCCGCGCATCCTGCAACGCGTCGCCGCGCCCGAGACATCCGCCGCCGTCCGCGCGCTGCATGCAAGCCACGGCGTGCAGATCCTTGAGAACACAGGACTGGAACAGATCGAAGGTGACACCCAGGTCGAAGCCGTGCGCCTGAGCGATGGCACACGCCGCGCAGCGGATTTCGTGATCGCCGGTATTGGCGTTGATCCGGCCACTGCGCTTGCCGAAGGCGCTGGCCTGTCGGTCAATAACGGGATCGCGGTGGATTGCTATGGGCGCACATCAGACCCGCATGTCTGGGCCGCCGGTGATTGTGCGTCCTTTCCCTTCCGGGGCATGCAGATGCGGCTGGAATCGGTGCAGAATGCCATTGATCAGGCCGAGCTTGTCGCTGAAAACATGCTGGGTGCAGCCAAAGCTTATGAACCCGTCCCGTGGTTCTGGTCAGACCAATATGATCTGAAATTGCAGATCGCAGGGCTGAATACAGGGTATGACCGCGTTGTCGTGCGCCAGGCCGAGGCCCGCAGCCACTGGTATTTTGCAGGCGACAGGTTTCTGGCTGTCGATGCGCTGAATGATCCGCGCGCCTTCATGGTCGGAAAACGTCTGCTGGAAGCAGGGCGCAGCCCGGACCAAGGCGCCGTCGCAGATCCGCAGACTGACCTGAAAACCCTGCTGGGCGCATGAGGATCATCGGTGGGGCAGCGCGCGGGCTCAGGCTGGCCGAACTGGGCGCAGGCGACCAGCAGGCGCATCTGCGGCCAACATCTGACCGGGTCCGCGAAGCAATTTTCAACCTGCTGCTGAACGGGGCTGCACCAATCACCATGGAGGGTGCGCGCGTCCTTGACCTGTTTGCAGGAACTGGCGCGCTGGGGCTGGAAGCGCTGTCGCGCGGTGCGGCGCATTGCACATTTGTCGATGATGGTGCAGCGGCGCGGGGCCTGTTGCGTCAGAATATCGAGAAGATGCGGGCGATGGGGAAAACCCGCGTCTTTCGCCGCGACGCCACCCGACTGGGCGCGAATCGTGACCCCGGTTTCGATCTGGTGTTTCTGGACCCGCCCTACGGTCAGGGGATGGGGCAGGCTGCGCTTGCCTCGGCCCGCGCGGGCGGCTGGCTTGCGCCGGGCGCGCGCATCATCTGGGAAGAGGGCGCCCTGCACGCCGCACCGCCCGGCTTTGACCTGATCGATCAGCGCCGATATGGCGACACCCATGTCACCCTGCTTGCGGAGAGCTCTTGTGAGACCTGATCTTGTTATCTTTGATTGCGATGGCGTGATCGTGGACACCGAACCGATGACCGATGCCCTGTTGCGCGATGATCTGGCCAAGCGTGGCCTTGTGCTGGACCTGTCAGAGGTCCACAGCCTTTTCGTCGGCGGAACGATCAGCGGTGTCGCAATGCGCGCGGCGGAAATGGGCGCGGATATCCCCGAAGGCTGGGTCGCGGCAATGTATGAGCGCATCTATGCGACACTTGAACAGGGTGTGGACCTTGTTCCCGGCATCGGGCCTGTCATGGACATGCTGGATGCAGCCGCGATCCCCTATTGCGTTGCCTCGAACGGGCGCATGGCGAAGATGGCGATCACCTTGGGCCAGCATCCAGCACTGTTTGCCCGGCTGAAGGGGCGGATCTTTTCCGCCGAGCATGTCACCGCCCCCAAACCTGCACCAGACCTGTTCCTGCATGCGGCTGACAGTCTTGGGTTTCAGCCTGCGGCCTGCGTCGTGATCGAAGACAGCGTCACGGGCGCACGCGCCGCGCGGGCGGCGGGGATGCGCTGTTTCGGCTTTGCGCCAGCATCGGATGGCGCGCCGCTTCGCCAGACCGGGG
>SKWJ01000464.1 GCA_007128995.1 Paracoccaceae bacterium | reverse complement strand
ATTCATCGGATCAAAAACATTCAGGAGAGGGATATGTCTGAACTATATCTAATTGCCTTTGACGGCAGCGCACCCAGCGATCGCGCGCTGGACTACGGGGTTGCCCGCGCCAAGGCGGCCAATGCGCATATTTTACTGGCGCATGTCCTGGAATGGTCGCCCTATTCCTTTCTGAGTGCTGAAGAGATCGCCGAACGGCACAAGCGGCGCAAGGAAGAAGTGGGCCGCGCCGAGACTGTTATTCTTGAACCGATCCGCAAGAAACTGAGCGCCGAAGGGCTGCAGGTTGCCACTGAGGTCCGCTATGGCCATGTCGCCGAGGTGCTCTGCGATCTCGCGACCGAGGTAAAGGCAACGCAAATCATCATTGGGCGAACAGGTGAGAAGGGGCTTCAGGCCCGGTTGTTCGGGTCTGTGACTGCGACCCTGTCTCAGGTCGCGCCTGTTCCTTGCACTATCGTGCCATGATTGCTTTCAGGAGATTTGAAATGAAAAAGCTTTTCTTCGCGCCTGCGCTCCTTGCTCTGTCAATGCAGCCTGCAAGTGCGTCTGTCGCCGAACGTGTGGACGAGATTTTCGCGGCCTCTACAGGATGGTTCGTCAATCTGATTTTTGCCAATTTGCCGGGCACGGGCGTACCCTGGATCGTGGGCTGGCTGGTGCTTGGCGCTTTGGTGTTCACATTCTATTTCGGGTTCATTCAGGTGCGTGCCTTTGGCCACGCCATTCAGATTGTACGTGGCAAGTATTCCGATCCGCGTGATGCAGGCGAGGTCAGTCCCTTTCAGGCACTGACCGCCGCCCTGTCGGGGACTGTCGGACTTGGCAATATCGCAGGCGTTGCTGTTGCTGTGTCCATCGGTGGCGCGGGCGCGACATTCTGGATGATCTTGGCAGGGCTGCTTGGTATGGCCTCAAAGTTCACCGAATGCACGCTTGGTGTCAAATATCGCAACGAATATCCTGACGGCACCGTTTCGGGCGGTCCGATGTATTACATCAAGAAGGGGTTCGAAGAGCGTGGCCTGCCGTTGGGCGGTTTTGTGGCTGTCATGTTCTCTGTCTTCTGCGTGCTTGGGGCCTTGGGCGGCGGGAACATGTTTCAGGCCAATCAGGCCGCCAGTCAGGTGCAAAGCGTGCTTGGTATACCGACATGGATAACTGGTGTGGTCCTTTCGGTCATCGTGTTCATGGTGATCGTGGGTGGGATCAAATCGATCGCCCGAGTGACCGAAAAGGTCGTGCCGTTCATGGGAATCGGTTATTTCCTTGTCGGCATGTCGATCCTGTTGCTGAATGCCGATCTGATTGGGTGGGCCTTCGGCGAAATCATCCGTGGCGCATTCACGGATACGGGGATCATCGGCGGGATGATTGGCGCGATCATTCAAGGGTTCCGTCGGGCTGCCTTCTCTAACGAGGCCGGGATCGGTTCGGCTGCGATTGCCCATTCGGCTGTCCGCACCAAAGAGCCAATCAGCGAAGGATTCGTCTCGCTGCTCGAGCCGTTTATCGATACGGTCGTGATCTGCACAATGACGGCTCTGGTCATCATCATTACCCAGCAGCTTCTGATCGACAGCAGTACCGGATTGTATATTCTGGATGATGCTGGACGCATTGCGACAGCCGATGGGTCGGCCGCTGGCGTTCCGCTCACATCAGCGGCATTCGGGTCGGCTTTTGGCTGGGCGCCCTATGCCTTGTCGGTTGCGGTGTTCCTGTTTGCCTTCTCGACCATGCTGACCTGGTCCTATTACGGCATGAAGGCCTGGACCTACATGTTCGGGGAAGGCGAAACGAAAGAGCTGATTTTCAAGGTTATCTTCTGCGTGTTCATCTTCATCGGCGCAGTCTCGAGCCTGAATGCGGTCATCGACTTCTCGGATGCGGCGCTCTTCTCTATGGCGATCTTCAACATCATCGCACTGTATTTCCTGATGCCGATCGTAAAACGCGAGTTGAACAGCTATATGCTGCGCCTGAAGTCAGGCCATATCAAAGCGTATAAATAAAAGTCCTCACGAAAAGGGCCGGCGCCAGTAAAGCCGTGCGCCGGCTCTTTGTAATTGTGATGGTTGAGCTTTCGGTATGTGCACGGGACCAGAAGCCCGACCGACGCCGCTTCAGACCGCCTTCTCCATGCGCAGGAACGTAAACAGCCCGAGCCCCGTCAGGGGTCTTTCTTCGACAAGCTGCAACTCATGGACGCCCATAACCCGGTCTTTTGGAAAATTGGAATGCCATCCCATCCAATCGGCAAAAGGTGCGAATTTGCGCTCTAGCCAGGAGAGCCACCCTTCTTCACGGGCAAAATGGTTCACCAGCAGGATCTGGCCACCGGGTTTGCACACGCGCGCCATTTCCGCCATCACCCGTTCCGGGTCCGGGACGACGGATATCAGATGCATCGCGACAACTGTATCAAAGCTTGCATCCGGGAAATCCAGTTGACGCGCATCCATCTGGCGCAGCTCGGCCACATGTCCCAGCTTTTCTTCTGCTACTTTCGCGCGTGCGCGTGCAAGCATGTCATCTGAAAAATCGATCCCGGTCACCGTGAGCGCAGGATCGTAGAAAGGCAATGCGAGCCCTGTTCCAACGCCCACTTCCAGCACATGTCCGCCAGAGCTGTTGGCGACCTTTGTCGCATGGCGACGCCCAGCATGGGTGATGCGCCCGAATGTCATGTCGTAGATTGGGGCCCAGCGTCGATAGGTGCTGGTAATTGATTCTGGTTTCAAACCTGCGTCTCCTCGCCTGTCGTGGCGACAGAGATGGGCCAGTCGTGGCGCTGGGTCAACCATCTAGGCCCGCAATCAAGGGCAACATTTTCGTTATGCCGCGGGTGGTGCCGATGAAGAAGGCAAAGCGTTACATCGAAAAGCTGATTCCGCAGCCACAGGAAGATGACGCATTCGGATTTTCGATGACAAAACGCGCGCCGATCAACTCTTCTGTGTAGTCGATCACGGCGTTTTCCAGAAACGGCAATGAAACAGGATCGATCAGAACCTTGTGGCCGTTCTCTTCAAGTATAAGATCATCCTGCGCAGGCTCATCAAACCGGATGTCGTACTGAAAGCCGGAGCAACCGCCACCATCCACAGCAACGCGCAGGGCCTTGACCTCGCCGGTATCTTCGGCGATTTCGGCAAGGCGGGCGAAGGCGCGGGCGCTAACCCGTGGGGGCAAAGTCAGGGTCATGATGTCCAATAGCGATTTCTGATCAGTTTTGTCTGATATAAACAGAGAGGCGGTATTCGGCAAGATGGCCAACGAGAATATGCTCAAACTCTATGCAACATGGCCGGACCAGTCGCGCGGGCGTCTGCACAAGGAGGCGATGAGCACTTTCCGCTCACCCTTCCAGCGTGACCGAGATCGGATCATTCATTCTTCAGCGTTCCGGCGGCTGAAGCACAAGACCCAAGTCTTCATAGAGCATGAGGGTGATTATTATCGGACAAGATTAACACATTCGATCGAAGTGGCACAGGTCGCGCGCACGTTGTCTGGCGCTTTGGGGCTCAATGCCGATCTTGCCGAGGCGATCGCGCTGGCACATGATCTGGGTCATCCACCTTTCGGACATACTGGCGAGGATGCCCTTTGTGCGTTGATGGCACCCTATGGCGGGTTCGATCACAATGCTCAGGCGCTGCGCATCGTCACCTCTCTGGAGCGCCACTACGCGGATTTCGACGGGCTGAACCTGACTTGGGAAACACTTGAGGGGATTGCGAAACATAACGGCCCCGTCACTGACGCCGAAGGACGCGCGCTGAAAGGGGACACCCTGCCTTACGCCCTCACTGAGTGTAATGCAGCTTTCGATCTGGAACTCTGGGGCTATGCAAGTGCCGAAGCTCAGGTGGCTGCGATTGCTGATGACATTGCCTATAACCACCATGACCTGCACGACGGGTTGCGTTCTGGACTATTTACCGAAGTTGATCTGATGGATTTGCCGATCACCGGCCCTGCCTTTGCCGAGGTTGACCGGCTTTATCCGGGGCTTGAACCGATGCGACGGCGTCATGAGGCTCTGCGGCGCGTCTTTGGGGTTATGGTCGAAGACGTGCTTCTGGTCGCCGGAACTCGCCTTGGCCCGGCTGACCTGACATCTGCGCAGGATATCCGTGATCTGCGCCTGACGATTATCCGGTTCTCGGATCGGTTGTTCCGCGAGTTGAAGGTGATCCGACAGTTCCTGTTCACCCGAATGTATCGTGCGCCCTCTGTGGTTGCAATGCGCGCTGAGGTCACGGAAATGGTGCGTGCCCTGTTTCCCCTGTTTCTGGCGCGCCCGGAATTGCTGCCCGAGGAATGGCGACGCGATGTTGACCGGGCTACGGATGATACTGCTCTCGCGCGGATCGTCGCTGATTACGTCTCGGGTATGACCGACCGGTTCGCAATTCAGCAGCACGCTCGGCTGGTCAGTGGCAAATCCTTCGATCCCGTGCGGTATCTGTGAACCCGACCACACGAGGACGGTCCACCCCGCGTTGCGATACGCCGCTGATGCGTAGCCGCTGAAGCCCTTGCCCCTGATGGGGAATTGCGCGAATATGACCGAAACAAAGCCTGCACCCGAGGTTACAATGCATATCGGGACAGCAGTGAAAGGACCCCAACATGACAGACAGACCAACGCTGGTGCGCCGGACACCTTGGCCTGAGAGCGCCTCGCGTCCACTTGGGACACCTATTCAGCCATCAGTGGTTTATGCCTCACCTGACCCTGATACGCTGGACGCACAATACGCCGGGACAGTGCCGGGATACACCTACGCGCGCGAGGGGCACCCCAATGCGTCGGTCCTCGCCACCAAGATTGATGGGTTGGAAGGCGCGACTGACGGGCTTGTGCTGGGGTCGGGGATGGCGGCTGTGACTGCCGTGCTTCTGGGATTATTGCAACAGGGCGATCATGTGCTCGGGGGCGACCAGCTATATGGCCGTTCGTTACGACTGATGCGCGAGGATCTGCCGCGGCTCGGTATTGCAACCTCTGTCGCGGACCCGACCGATGCGGCCGCATTCGCCGCTGCAATTCGTCCCGAAACGCGGATGATCCTGTTAGAGGTCGTGTCCAACCCGACCTTGCGCGTGGCTGATATCGAGGGGATCGCAGCCTTGGCCAAAACACGCGGGATTCTTCTGGCAATCGACAACACATTCACGACACCGCGCGGCTTTCAGCCCTTTGCTGCTGGCGCGGATATCGTGATCCACTCGGTCACGAAAATCCTTGCCGGACATTCGGACGCGACGCTTGGATATGTTGCGGCAGTCGATGCTGGCTTACGCAAGGCAATCTATGACTTTGCGGTGACCACAGGAATGACGCCCAGTCCGTTCGATTGCTGGCTGGCAGAGCGTGGCCTCTATTCCTTCGATCTGCGCTATGATCGCGCGGAAGAGAATGCAAGCAAGCTGGCAGATCATCTTGCGGGCCTGCCCGGTGTCAAACGCGTACTCTATCCGACCCGGCACGACCATCCGGATCACAACCGAGCAAAGTCGCTTCTGGGCGCGCGCGGCGGACATATGGTGAGTTTCGAGATCGAGGGCGGTCGCGCTGCGGCAAACCGGCTGACACGCGCTGCGCCCGATATCGCTTTCGCGCCGACGCTGGGCGATATCGGTACGACCTTGTCGCATCCTGCCAGCTCGTCGCATCGGGGGCTGAGTGCCGAGGCGCGGGCAGAACTTGGAATCTCGGAAGGGTTTTTCCGCGTTTCTGTCGGTGTGGAAGAGATTGGCCTCTTGTGCGCGGAATTCGAGGCTGCCATCGCAACGAGCCAGATCGAAGCAGCGCGGTAGGCTTGTTTGCACTTGACAGACTGGCATTTGCTGACGGACCTTGACATGGCGAGAGACAGGCGAATGACGCCTGTCCGGCCAATGGTAAAGGGAGGCAGTTGCCATGCTTGTCAGTCAAATCATTCGCAACAAGGCGCATCAGGGCGTATTGACTCTGGAACCTGGGGCGAGCGTGGCAGAGGCTGCGCAATTGCTTTCGGAAAAGCGGATTGGCGCTGTTGTCGTATCGCCCGACGGGGAAAAGGTTGTCGGTATCTTGTCAGAGCGTGATATTGTCCGGGAACTGGGCAAGCGGGGCGCAGCGTGTCTGGATTCGAAAGTGGATGATCTGATGACCCGTAATGTCTTTGGCTGCAGCCCGGAAGACAGCGCTGATCTCGTGTTGCAAACCATGACCCAGAAGCGGTTTCGCCACTTGCCGGTGATGAATGACGGAAAGATGGTCGCGCTCATCTCGATCGGTGATGTCGTTGCCGCGCGCATGTCAGAGTTGCAACTGGAAAAAGATGCCCTGACCGGGATGATCATGGGCTACTGACATCATCGCGGGCGCAGCCATGATCTTGCGCATATAATCAGCGCGTATTGTGCGTTGCCCTGTCAGCCGGTGTGTGGCAATTGCGCGGCTGCGTGTGCAAGCTTGGTGATTGTAGCCCAGTCGCCCGCAACCATGGTAGCCTTGGGGGTGACCCAGCTTCCGCCGACACAGATGACATTGGGGAGTGCAAGATACTGTGGTGCGCGCGCCGCGCTGATTCCCCCAGTGGGACAGAATCGAACTTGCGGCAATGGCCCTGAGATGGATTTCAGTGCCGTCACTCCCCCGATGGCTTCGGCAGGAAAGAATTTCTGAACAGTGTAGCCCCGCTCCAAGAGTGACATGACCTCTGAGCAGGTCTGAGCGCCGGGCAGGAGTGGCATGTCATTCAGGCGCGCGGCATCGACAAGCGATGTCGTGGCACCTGGCGCGACAGCAAAACGAGCGCCTGCCTCGGCTGCTGCTTGCATCTGTTCGGGGGTCAGCACAGTACCAGCACCAACAACCGCCCCTTCGACCTGTGCCATGATACGGATTGCGTCCAGCGCATATTCAGTCCGCAAGGTCACTTCCAAGACCGGTAATCCGCCAGCAACAAGAGCCTTCGCCAGGGGTTCGGCATGGTCGACAGTCTCTATCACCAGAACTGGAATCACAGGGGCCAT
>SKWJ01000311.1 GCA_007128995.1 Paracoccaceae bacterium | reverse complement strand
GTCCAGAAATCCACGCGGGCGGCGGCGGTCCGATGCGCGCTGCGCTATCGCGCTCACGCATCCACCTCGACCCGCCCCAGCGGGCGCGCGCAACAGGGCAGGATATAGCCATCCGCAATATCGTCATCAGAGATACCGCCATTATGCACCATATGCACATCGCCAGAGATCTTGCGCGTCTTGCACGTGCCGCATAGCCCGAAATTGCACCCGGATGCGACGGGCAGTCCGTTGGCGCGTGCCACCTGCATCACCGTATCGCCTTCGGTGCAACTGACGGTGACGCCAGAGCGTGCAAAGACCAGCTCGGCCTGTGCTGTCTCGTCCGGGACCGGATCATCAAAGTCTTTGATTTCCGAAACGCTTTCTGCAGGGGCGTGGAAGGATTCTTGATGATACCGGGCCATGTCATAGCCCAGTGAGATCAGGATCTCGCGCACAGCGTTCATGAAGCTCTCTGGGCCGCAGCAATACACATCGCGGTCCAGATAGTCGTTGCACATCAGCCCCAGCATGAGCTGGTTGAACTGGCCGCGATAGCCGGTCCAGACCTCATAGGGTTCGGGGCGACTGACAACAAAATGCAAGGCCAGCCCGGACACGCGCGATGCCATGTATTCCAGCCTGCGCCGGAAAATCAGGTCACTGGGCCGCCGCGCGCAGAGGATGAAGCAGATATCAGGGTCTTCGCCGCGCTCGAACAGCGTCGTCGCCATGGACATCATCGGCGTCACGCCGGACCCTGCCGCGATGAACAGGAACTTTCCGTCGGGTTGGGGGGGCAGATGAAACAGACCAGCAGGACCATGGGCGCGCAGCCGCATACCCACTTTCAGATGTGCATGCATCCATTCGGTTCCGACTGAGCCGGGCTGAAGCTTGGTGGTGACGCTCAGATAGGCCGAGGTCACAGGCGAAGACGAAATCGTATAGCAGCGCTGTACTGTCCCACCGGGCACTGGCAGATCCAGTGTCAGGAACTGTCCTGCACGATACACGAAAACAGCCGCAGAGGGCGGGCGGAACACGAATGTCTTGACGTCCGGCGCTTCGGGCAGAACGGCCACGCATTCCAGCTCTTCGGTGTCGCGCCAGACAGGGCTGTCCTTGGTGGGCATGGGGATCATGTGCCTACTCCGCCGCGATCCGGTCAGGTCCCAGCAAGGCGCTGTGCAGCGCACGGCAATACCAGTCGACGAACTGGTTGACGCCCCCTTCCTGCGCGCGACTATAGGGACCGGGCAAATAGGCAGGCGAGTTGATGCCGCGCTGATTTTCCTCGACGATGCGGCGATCCTCGTCATTGGTGTTGATCCACACTTCTGTCAGCCTGCGGAGATCGTAATCGACGCCTTCCTGTGCATCCTTGTGCACCAGCCAGGTTGTTGTCACCTGGGTCTGTCGTGGACCAATGGGCAGAACACGGAACGTTAGGACCTGATCCGACAGGAAGTGATTCCAGGTATTCGGATAGTGGAAAAACAGGCAGGATCCGGCATCATCAAAGGGGATCTGGCCGATGCGTCTTGCCACTGCCGCCTTGCCATCCAGCGTGTAGCTGACCGCCTTGCCCAGAAAGGGTATCCGGACAAAGCGCCATCGCTCTGACGGGTCGATCACAAATTTCGCGGGCAATCCTGCCGCTTCGCATCTCTGGACATGGGCGCGCCCGGCATTGCTGGTCGTGCTGTCATCGGCGCCGACCAGATTGGGGTCATCAGGGAAGGTCACGCAAAGCGAAGGGTGCGAGCCTGAACAATGGTAACACTCACGGTTGTTTTCCAGAACCAGTTTCCAATTGGCATTCTCGACGATGCTGGACTGGTGGGCCACCTTGAGATTTGTCAGATCATGTGGCCCGATATAGCGTGCGGCCTCGGCCTGCAGTTCTGTCATGTCGGGGGCGTGATCAGCCAGACAGATGAATACCATGCCCGAAATCTCTCGACAATGAACAGGTCCAAGTCCGTGTTGGCTCGGGTCGAAGTCCGGCCCCATTTCGCGCGCCCACAGAAGTTTTCCGTCAAGGTCATAGGTCCATTGATGATAGGGGCAGACCAGTTTCGGGGCGTTGCCTTTCTGGGCGGAACAGATCCGGCTGCCGCGGTGACGGCATGAATTGTGAAATGCGCGCACCATGCGATCGGCACCACGCACGACGATCACCGAGGCTGTCCCGATATCAAGCGTGATATAGCTGCCGGGCTTGGCCAGTTCGGCAGTCGGGGCGGCGAATATCCAGTCGCGATGCCAGATCGTGCGCAGATCCGCCTGAAAGACAGCAGGGTCTGTGTAGAATGGCTGCGGCAGGGAATGCCATGGTTTGCGGGACATGAGCAGGTAGAGAAGGTCGGAATTGCTGATCATCGGGAAAGACCTTGGCAGGGGTTCAGATATCCTTGAGCAGACGCAATGCGTCGTATATCGCGGCGTGGGTGTTGCGGGCCGCAACCGCATCACCAATCCGGTAAAGTGCGAAACGGCCCTGTGGGTTTCGGCCTATGGGCTGTGGATGACCCGCGATGAACGCATCCTGATCCAGTTCCCCAAGGTTCGATGAGAGGGGTTTGAGATCAAAATACAGATCATCGAGCGGCACAGTCCCGTGGTTGACGACAACCTGATCAAACGTGCGGGATTCGGTATGGGAAGAATAATCCGTGCCGATGACAGCCGTCAGCATATTGCCTGTTTTCAGGACATCGCGCAGTCGATATGTGACGGTGAACCGCGTGTCCAACGCCTGCAGGCTGCGCATATAGGGCACGAGGTTCATGGCCATGACGTCAGGCGCAAAGCTGCGATCTGGTGTCATGATTTCCACAAATGCGCCGGATAACGCGATGATTTCCGCTGCCTGAAGCCCGGCATGATCCCCTGCATCATCATAGACCAGTACGCGCGATCCCGGTTTCACGTCCCCTGCAATGATATCCCAGGCGCTCACGACATGCGCATTTCCAGTGGTGCAGACTTCCGTATCTGGCAGCCCTCCGGTGGCGATGATGACGACATCGGGGTTCTCGGCGGTGATATCGGACGCTTCGGCATAGGTATTGAACCGGAAAGTCACATCGCGTGCGGCGCATTGTGCCATCCGCCAATCAATGATCCCGAGCATCTCGCGCCGACGGGGGCTTTGCGCGGTCAGACGCACCTGTCCTCCGGGATCTGGCTGGGCTTCGAAGACGGTGACCTCGTGCCCACGTTCGGCGGCCACGCGCGCGGCCTCGACCCCTGCCGGCCCTGCGCCGATGATCACGACACGTTTGCGTTGCGGCGCTTCCGTCAGTGTGTGGGGCATGCTCAGTTCGCGTCCGGTCGCGGGGTTGTGCAGGCACAGCGCATCCCCGGCAGCATAGATGCGGTCAAGGCAGTAATTTGCCCCGACGCAGGGACGAATGTCATGCTCGCGGCCCTCGATGATCTTCTGCACGATCAATGGATCTGCCATATGGGCGCGTGTCATCCCGACCATATCCAGCTTGCCCGAGGCAACGGCATGGCGCGCGCTGGCAACATCGGGAATGCGCGCGGCATGAAAGGTGGGCATACCCGTCTCGGCCCGGATCATGCCAGCAAAATCCAGATGTGGCGCAGATCGCATGCCTTGCACCGGGATCACGTCCGTCAGTCCGGCATCGGTATCGATATGGCCCCGGATGACATTCAGAAAATCGACCTTGCCGCTTGCCGCGAGCCTGCGCGAGATCTCCAGCCCCTCAGCGACTGATATCCCCCCGTCGAGTGTTTCATCCGCAGTATAACGAATCCCGACAATGAAGTCGTTTCCGACCCGCATCCGGATCGCGTCGAGCACATCCCAGGTAAAGCGTAACCTGTTGTCCAGATCGCCCCCATAAGGCCCGTCAAGCTTATTGGTCAACGGGGACCAGAACTGATCCATCAGATGGCCATAGGCCTGCAACTCGATCCCGTCCATGCCGCTGGCCTGCATTCGTTCGGCTGCATCTGCGTAATCAGAAATGATGCGGGCAATGTCCCAGTCTTCGATCTGTTTGGGAAATGCGCGATGGGCAGGTTCGCGCGCATGGCTGGGGCTGACCGCAGGCAGCCAGTTACCTTTCGCCCAATGCGTCCGCCGCCCCAGATGTGTCAGCTGGATCATCACCGCACAGCCGTGTTCGTGGCAGGCATCTGTCAGGCGCCGCAGCCAAGGAACGACTTCGTCCTTGTAGGCGAGGATATTGTTGAAAACCGGGGGCGAATTGCGCGAGACGGTTGCAGATCCTGCCGTCATGGTCAGCGCGACACCCGCTTTCGCGCGGGTTTCATGATAGGCGCGATACCTGTCCTTGGGCATTCCGTCTTCAGGATAGGCCGGCTCATGCGCCGTGGTCATGATCCGGTTGCGCAAGGTCAGGTGTTTCAGGCGATATGGTTGCAGCAACGGATCAAGAGACATCTGACACCCCAGTCGATGAGATGTCGCATACCTACGCCACCTGCACAGGGACGCCTCCCCAATTGCGGCATTTTCTTACGCACAGGCGGCATCGCGGGTTCAGTGTGTTCAGATCGGATTGCCTTAGTTCCCCGGCTTGCGTCAGACTGCGCGAACACCGCTTTGCGTCAACTGGTTTTATCATCCAGCGCTTCAACCGCGCTTTTTCCTTTGGAATCAGTTGCCAGAGATGATTTTGGAACATCCGGATCGTGACGCCGACGCTCCACCTTACGTTTGCTGATCCGGGCGAACAGAAAGACACAGGCGAGCGTGAATAGCGACAGAAGTGCGATAAGAGGAAGCGTGTCCATGATGTTTCCTTGCAATTGAAGCGACCTCCCGGTCAACGCATTAGCCGGGCGCTGGTTCCTTGGGGCTTTCGGATGGACTTGCTGACACACCAATTTTTGGCGCTTGCCGGACGGTGATAGCTTTGTGTCAAGGGGGTAGACCTATCAGGTCACTTAGGGACGATCCGGTATCTGCTGCGCTGGCTTTTGATGTGCCGCACAGGATGGTAAAGTTGTGATTCCGCGTCTAGACAGGACCCGGGTTTCGGGATTGGAGGTCACACATGTCTGACACACGCGCGCGTCGCAAATACCGTTCACAGGAATGGTTCGATAATCCCAACAATCCTGGGATGACTGCCCTCTATCTGGAACGCTATCTGAACCAGGAATATACGCGCGCAGAGTTGCAAGGTGGACGCCCTGTCATTGGAATAGCCCAGACGGGAAGCGATCTTGCCCCGTGTAACAAGATTCATGTCTTTCTGGTTGACCGGATCAAGGCGGGCATCCGCGATGCAGGGGGTATCCCGATGGAGTTCCCTGTCCATCCAATTCAGGAAACGGGCAAGCGGCCCACCGCCGCGCTTGACCGGAACCTGGCCTATCTCAGCCTTGTTGAGGTTCTGCATGGGTATCCTCTGGACGGGGTGGTGTTGACCACTGGCTGCGACAAGACCACGCCGGCGATGCTGATGGGGGCTGCAACGGTTGATCTGCCGGCAATTGCACTTAATGGCGGACCGATGCTTGACGGATGGTGGAAGGGCAAGCGGACCGGCTCTGGCACGATTATCTGGGAAAGCCGCAGATTGCTTGCAGAAGGCAAGATCGACTATGAGGAATTCATGGAGCGGGTCTGCTCTTCGGCGCCAAGCCTTGGTCATTGCAACACAATGGGCACGGCAAGTACGATGAACGCCATGGCAGAAGCGCTTGGAATGACCCTGACAGGGGCGTCAGCCATCCCTGCGCCGTTCCGCGAACGCATGTCCATGGCCTATGAAACCGGGCGCCGCATCGTCGCGATGGTGGAAGAGGATCTGAAACCCTCTGACATTCTCACGCGCGCAGCATTCGAGAATGCGATCATCGTCAATTCGGCTATTGGGGGCTCCACGAACGCGCCGCCGCACCTGCAGGCCATTGCACGACATGCTGGTGTGGACCTTCATGTCAGCGACTGGCAAACACATGGCCTCGAGATCCCGCTTCTGGTCAACATGCAGCCTGCTGGTGCTTATCTGGGAGAGAGCTTCTATCGTGCCGGGGGTGTGCCTGCCGTGATGGGAGAGTTACTCAAAGCGGGACACATTCATCCCGACGCGCTGACCGCAAGCGGTCGATCAATGGGCCAGACGCTGGAAGGCCTGGAAAGCCTCGATCGTGATGTGATCCGCACGGTTGCAGATCCGTTGCGCCCCGCGGCAGGGTTCAAGGTGCTGACGGGCAACCTCTTTGACAGCGCGTTGATGAAAACCAGCGTCATCTCGGACGATTTCCGCACTCGTTTTCTGTCACAGCCGGGCAAAGAGGGGATCTTCGAAGCCCGCGCGGTGGTCTTCGAGGGGCCAGAGGATTATCACGAACGGATCAATGATCCTGCGCTGAACATTGACGAGGCGACGATTCTGTTCATCCGCAATGTCGGCTGCGTGGGGTATCCGGGTTCGGCCGAGGTGGTGAACATGCAGCCCCCTGATGCACTGATCCGGGCAGGTGTGAGCCAGTTGCCTACGGTGTGTGATGGGCGGCAATCGGGCACATCCGAATCCCCGTCAATTCTGAATGCCTCCCCCGAGGCGGCTGTGGGCGGTGGTCTGGCACTGCTGCAGACGGGTGACCCTGTGCGGCTGGACCTGAACACCGCGCGGATGGATGCGCTTGTAGAGGACGCAGAGTGGCAGGCTCGCCGCGCAAGCTGGAGCCCCCCCGAGTTGCGACACCAGACGCCTTGGCAGGAAATTTACCGTGCACATGTGGGGCAACTGGCGGAAGGTGGCTGTCTGGAGCTTGCGACAGCCTATCAGCGTATTCGCCACGATTTGCCGCGCGACAGCCACTAGGTGTTTAGTCCCAGCGTGTGATGGGTTGGATGCAGGCTGCTTGCAGCGCGTGAGATGCATCGCCTGCACGGGTGAGTGTCCTGCGGTTGCCTGCAGCCACGGGCCGCCACTGAAGGCGAGTTGTCGGGGGGGTCGACTGAAAACAAGCGATTTCAGAATCACTGTCGGGCGTTTTCAGTACAAACATGGCAGCGCCCGGCAGAACATTTTCCCGCCCATAGCGCCGAACATTATTCCAAAAATTAATAAAAAGTTAAAATTGTCGG
>SKWJ01000440.1 GCA_007128995.1 Paracoccaceae bacterium | reverse complement strand
CATCCATCTCTTCCCAGCCCAGCTGGGTCGATCCCTTGCGGCCGGAGTGACCGATCTGCATGCAAAGTTTTGCATCAGTCTCTGCATGGACAAACTGGCAGAGCTGGCGCCATGCGGCCTCATGCTCCGGTGCATAGAGGCCAGGGCAGCCAGGTGTTATGCGCCCCTGCGGCGAGATGCAGGTCATTTCCGTGTAGACCAGCCCAGCGCCGCCTTTCGCACGTTCTGCATAATGCACAAAATGCCAATCTGTTGGACATCCGTCATGTGCTTTGTATTGTGCCATGGGCGAGACGACGATGCGGTTTTGCAGTGTCATTTCGCGCAATCTGAAAGGCGCGAACATGGGCGCGCGCCCAAGGGTGCCCCCAGCCTGTGACTGAAACCAGTCTTCAGTCTTTCGCAGCCAGTCAGGATCGCGCAGGCGCAAGTTTTCATGACTGATACGTTGCGAGCGTGTCAGCAATGAATAGGCGAATTGTTGCGGGGGCATGTCAAGATAGCGCGCGACCTCCTCGAACCATTCAAGGCTGTTGCGTGCCGCGGATTGAAGCCGCAGAACTTCTACCCGACGCTCTTGCTGATAGCGCGCGAAGGCCTTGGGCAGATCCGTTTCCGAATGCAAATACTCGGCTAGGGCGATGGCGGAATCAAATGCCAGCCTTGTTCCTGACCCAATCGAGAAATGTCCGGTCGCGGCCGCGTCGCCCATAAGCACAACGTTCTCATGATACCATGTTTCGCAAATCACGCGGGGAAATTGCATCCAGACTGCCGAACCGCGCAGATGCGTGGCATTCGACATCAGGTCATGTCCGCCCAGATGTGCCGCGAAGATTTCTCGGCAGGTTTCGACAGTCTCTTCCTTCGACATATCGCCGAAGCCCCATTTCTCCCAAGTCTCTGGCAGACACTCGACTATGAACGTGGCGGTGTTGTCGTCAAACTGATAGACATGGGCCCAGACCCAGCCGTGCCGGGTCTTTTCGAATATGAACGTGAAGGCATCATCGAATTTCTGATGCGTCCCAAGCCAGACGAACTTGCATTTGCGAATGTCGATATCCGGGCGGAAGACATCCGCATATTCGGTTCGTACGCGTGAATTTATACCGTCACAGGCGACAACAAGATCATAGTCCTGCCGGTACTTCTCTGCCGTGTCGAATTCGGTTTCAAAGCGCAGCGCGACGTCCAGTTCGCGCGCACGTGCCTGCAACAGGACAAGCATCTGTTTGCGTCCGATACCCGCAAAGCCATGCCCACCCGACACTGTCCGCACACCGTCATGCACCACAGCAATGTCGTCCCAATAGGCAAACTGGTCGCGGATCGCCTGGGTGCTGACCGGATCATTTTGCTGCATTCGGCCAAGGGCATCATCCGACAACACGACGCCCCAGCCAAATGTATCATTGGCGCGGTTGCGCTCTATCACCGTCACCTCGTGTGACGGATCGCGCAGTTTCATGGATATGGCGAAATACAAGCCGGCTGGCCCGCCGCCAAGGCAGAGGATTTTCATGCCATATGCTCCCCTTGTTTCCAGAACAGTCTGGAACGCGTGGGATAAATTTTCAAGCTTAAATATTTTATACTTAAATAAAAATTCATATGGCCCTGTGGAATGGTCCTGCTGTGTCCAAAAAGAAGCTTGCGACACAGCAAAACGACTTGAGCTGTGACCCCGTCCTGTGATGCAGCTGCTGCTCGGTTCAGGCAGGAATGATAGACATTCGTGCAATGTCACTTGATGAAAGCTTGGCTCTGGTTCTTGGCGGGGAGAGAGGCTAGATCTAACCTCATGGCATGCCTTGTTCCCCTACAGACCTGTCTTGATGATGCCCTTTCCGCCTGCGCCGCGGTGCAGTCGGAACGTATGGCCTTAGATAAGGCGCTAGGTGCGGTGCTCGCCGATGCCCTTTGCCTACCAAGCGATATCCCGGTGCAGGCACAAGCCCTGCGCGCCGGATACGCGGTCGCGGCACTGGATCTGATGGGTGCCAGCACGTCGTTGCCCATACCGCTTGGGAAACCCGTCTATGTAAAACCCGGGGACGCCTTGCCCGAAGGATGCGATGCCGTGTTGCCTGCAACCTTCACCGAAGAGGGTATGGCAGGGCCAGAGGCTGTCCAGAGCCTTGGCCCGGGCGAAGGTGTGCGCCGCGCCGGACATGATGGGCGCGCGGGCAGTGTGCTGGTCCAAGCTGGCTGCACATTTGATGCGCGGCAGGCTCTCGCCGCTGCGATCGCCGGGATTTCCAGCGTTACGGTGCGTCGTCCCCGTGTTCGCCTTGCTCTGAAGGATCCGTTGCAAGCACAGCTTATATCAAGATGGGCACAATCACTGGGCGGGCATCAGGTATCGCATGGGGGCGATCTGATAATCCGCACGGTTGATGAACCTTCACCGCGTCTTGCTTTCGCCCCGGCCGATACAGCTTGGCTCGAAAATACGGGGGTGGGTCTTGTGCTTCACTTGCCCGCGCGGTTTGACGGATTTCTGGCGGGGCTTTTCGGACTGGGGATACCGGCACTGCAACATCTGTGCGGCGCGCGCGCTCGACAGCAGAGTCGCCCTGTCATCCGCAAGATCACATCATCGGTCGGAATGGCCGAACTTGTCCTGGTTGCTGAACATGCCGGGGGCTGGGCCCCATTCCCGACTGCGACCCTGTCGTTGCACACTATCGCTCAGGCCGCTGGGTATGCCATCATCCCAGCCGAAAGCGAGGGTCTGTCTGCTGGCGAGATACTCGCTGCCACGCCTTTCGATCAACCGTTTGGATGACCTCCATGTCCGCTCCAGAGCAAGCCCAGTTTCTGAATATCCTGTCCCGCGATGCTGCTGAGGCAGCCTTTATCGATGCGCTGCGTCCTGCTCCGCTGGGTGTCGAAACTGTCTGTCTGGCTGATGTCTGCGGGCGCATTCTTGCCGAGGATGTGTCAGCACCCGTTGATGCGCCGCCCTTTGATCGGGCAACAGTAGACGGGTTTGCCCTTCGGACGGAAGACATCACCGCTGCATCCGCGACGGAACCGGCGCGGCTTGCGCTGAATTCCGAGACGATTGCATGCGGGACCAACCCCGCCCTAGAGGTGATGCCGGGCACAGCCACCCCGATTGCCACCGGCGGACCGATTCCGCGGGGCGCAGATGCCGTGGTGATGATTGAACATACAGAGCCTGCGGGCGATCTTATTGATGTGACGCGCGCGCTTGCGCCCGGACAGAATATCTCATTTGCCGGCTCTGACATCGCGCGCGGTCAGACATTGTTGCGGCGCGCCACGTCTCTCGGGGCGCGTGAAGTGGCTATGCTGGCCGCTGTCGGGCTGAACCAGGTCACCGTCTGGCGCCGTCCGCGCATTGCAGTTCTGTCGACGGGGGACGAGTTGGTGCAACCCGGGAACCCGCTGCGCCCGGCAGCGGTCTATGATTCAAATGGTCCCGTCATCGCAGCCGCCTTGCAGGAGAATGGATGCGAGGGCGTGCATCTTGGGGCCGTGGGCGATAATCAAGACGCTTTGATGAAAGCAGTGCGTGACGCGTTTGCAGCGTATGATGGCCTGATCCTGTCGGGAGGAACATCAAAAGGTGCTGGGGATCTGACGACACAGGCCATCGCTGCGCTGGGGGCACCGGGAATTGTTGTGCATGGCGTGGCGCTCAAGCCCGGCAAGCCGCTGTGTCTGGCAGTTTGCGATGGCAAGCCAGTGGTTGTGCTGCCCGGTTTTCCGACTTCCGCAATGTTCACCTTCCATGAACTGGTTGCACCGTCATTGCGCAAACTTGCAGGCTTGCCGCCGCATGCAGTCGCAAGCGTCGATGCGACGCTGTCAGTTCGCCTGAACTCGGAACTCGGGCGTACGGAATTTGCGATGGTCGCGCTGACAGAAAGCCCAGATGGGCTGGTGGCGCATGCGGTGTCCAAGGGGTCTGGCGCCGTGACTGCCTTCGCGCAGGCCGATGGTTTCGTGACAGTGCCGCAACTGGCAGACCATCTGCCGTCAGGAACCAATGCGCCCGTGAAGTTGTTTGGCGCTGCGGTCAGGCCGCGGGGGCTGACGATTATCGGAAGTCATTGCATCGGCCTTGATGCGGTTGTCGGGAAGATGGCTGATCGCGGAGTGCAGGCACGCATCTTGGCGACGGGGTCTCAAGGCGGGTTGGCGGCGCTTCGCAGGCGCGAATGCGATATCGCCCCCATTCATCTTTTGGACCCAGGGAGTGACGTCTACAATCAGTCATTTCTTGCAGATGGGATGCGGCTAATCCAGGGCTGGCGACGCCTGCAGGGACTGGTATTTCGCAAGGGGGATCCGCGTTTTGAGGGACGCATGCTTCGCGATATACTCGCAGCCGTTCTGGCCGATCCCGCGACGCTGATGGTGGGGCGCAATCAGGGGTCAGGCACGCGTGTGCTGCTTGACCGGCTGCTTGGCGGAACGCGCCCGTCGGGGTACTGGAACCAGCCCTCCTCGCATAATGCCGTTGCCGCGAGCGTCGCCCAGAGTCGTGCAGACTGGGGCATGGCAATCCAGCCAGTGGCAGATGCATTGGGGCTGGGCTTCCTGCCTGTCGCAGATGAGCATTATGATTTTGCCGTCTGGTCGCATCCGCGCGACGCGCAAGCGCTGGATATGTTTGAAATGGCACTCAGCGACTGCACAGCAGAGCTAGCGGCGCTGGGCTTCCGGCGCACCTGACACATCAGAATCTTTCAAAGCTCAAGCACTTCAGCTTTCTTCTTCCTGCAGGGGCCGGCCCTGAGCCATCAGCCATTCACGTTCTCATGCGGATCGAACCCGGAGATCACCACTTCGCGCGTGCGGCAGTCCTCGCACATACTGAGCAAATCACGCCGTTTTTCGCCTTCCGGACCTGAGAACATCCAATGGCCATCCAGCCGCTGCAAGACCCGCTCGATGCTGGACCTCGTTCCGAAAAGCTTCCCACACGAGGTGCAGGCAAACGGCGCTTCCTCTTTCAAAACCCGCTTGGGGGCCGCCCAGCCATCCAGATCAATTCTCGGAATAAGGGCAAGCGCGTTTTCGGGACAAGTGACCGTGCAGATTCCACATTGCACACAGGCGGATTCCGAAAACCGCAGCATGGGCATATCAGGATTGTCAGACAGGGCACCTGTCGGGCAGGCCCCGACACAAGACAGGCACAAAGTGCAGGTCTCTAGGTTTAGGTCGACTGCACCGAAAGGGGCCCCTTTCGGCAATGACATGGTCCTGACCGGGTTAGGTGCCGTGCGGATCATCTCTTCCACCGAAAGGACCAGCAAGCCCCGTTTGTCAGATGGAGGAAGGAAGCGCGAACGCTTCTGCCGCGCGCGCTGGGCAGAGGTCCAGAGCACTGCCTCCAGCATGTCAGGGTCGTCGGTTTGGACAAGGCTGCATAGTCCGGCGCTGAATCCTGCTGCCTGGGCGATCGAATCGATCAGATCAAGGCTGGCCTCTAGGCCGTCAAGAGCATGTGCCGGGCGCGAGTTTGCAAGGACGCGCACACCGCCTGCGCCATAGGCTAAAGCGGCCGCCAAAAGTTCCGGCCCGACTTGTGAAGGCTCGTTCACCTGCATCGGAATGACATGCGCGGGAAGGCCGCGCCCGAAACGTGCGCTTGCGTCGATCAAGCCGATGCCATGAGGCGCATCATGAAACAGGATCACTGGCGCGGTTTTCGCGCCTGCCGCAAACCAGGCTTCAAGTCCGGACCGTAAACGTTCAGCACTGTTTTCGACAACCGGCAGGGCATAGGCGGCGGCCCCTGTCGGGCAGGCGGCGGCGCACTGCCCGCAGCCTGCGCAGATATTCGGGTCAATCGCGACCGTATCGCCCGCAGAAGTAATCGCTCCTGTCGGACAGAGATCAAGGCAGCGCGTGCAGCCTGTCAGCGTGTTGCGCGAATGCGCGCACAGAGCCGGGCTGAAATCGATATAGCGGGGCTTGTCGAACGTTCCCGTCATCTGTCCTGCTTGCGCCACGATCCGGGCGACGGCAGTCCTATCTCGGGGGTCGGCACGGAAATAACCTGGCCGCGTTTCGTGAAACAGCGGCTGCCCACCGGTCAGATCGATCACCAGATCGCATTGCGACACTGCGCCATTGCGCGGTGCGTCGAATTCCAGTTTCGCGCGAGATGAGGGGGCAGGGGCGGCATAGTCGTCAACAGTAAGGGAAAACGCGCCCAGATGACCTTCCCCCCGCCGGATGCGCCCTTGAAGAACGGGCCAGGTTGTCTGCCGCGGCGGAATGACATCTGCGCCGGGAACCAGCAAGACCGTGATGTCAAGGCTCTCGCTGAGATCGCGCGCCGCGTCCAGAGCCACATCATCACGCCCGAGCACGAGCGCGACCCCGTTGCTTTCCATGCTGACCACCTCGAACGGGGTCGCTTCGCATTCAACCATGGCAAGCAGGGCGGCCATCTTGGGGCCTGCCTCGCGTCCGGCGTCCGACCAGCCCGCAGTCTCGCGGATATTGGCAAACCGCAAATTGCCTGCATAGCCTGTTTCAGTGGCAATCTCAGAGAACAGGGGCGCTTCCTGAGTACAGGCTACGGTTACATTGGCAAAACGTCCAAGGGCCGCGCGAAAATGATCAAGCTGTGCCCGGCAAAGCTGGCTGGCAACGCGCCCCTGCGCATCAAGTGCTTCTGCATCGGGGTGCATCGTCCCTTCACAATTGCAGATCAGGCGGATGGTGTCTGGCTGGGACATTGGGCTTTCCTCGCGCCGCTGGCTTGACTATCTGTAGGGCATATAACCTGCAAATGCGCCCAAGTGTAGCATCTGCAACAACGAAATGCCGGAGAGAGCATGCACCCTGTTTCCGAGGCCGCCCCACGTGGGTACAGCACGCTCACCTCACCGGCGCGACCGGTGGCGTCGCCCGTCGCGATCAGTTCACGGAGCGCACCCCCGAGGGCCCGGTCCAGCGAGCCACTGGTACCTGACGGTGAGGAGGCGCCTTCGAACAGGTTCACGACGAGCGTGTCGGCCGCGATGGCCAGCGGGTTCTCTGCGACTGCGGTGACGTCCATCGTGCGAGCCTACCAACGTGCGCCTGCCCTGCGCCCGGAGT
>SKWJ01000455.1 GCA_007128995.1 Paracoccaceae bacterium | reverse complement strand
GATCCATCTCGGTAACCTCTTCAGGCCGTTCATCGATCAGCAGCACGATGAGATAACATTCGGGGTGATTCTTGGCGATGCTATGGGCGATATTCTGCAACAGCACCGTCTTACCCGTGCGCGGTGGCGCGACGATCAGGGCGCGCTGACCCTTGCCCAATGGGGAAACGATATCAATGATCCGGGCCGACCGATCTTTGGTGGTTGGATCATCGGTTTCCATCCACAGGCGTTCATCCGGGTAAAGTGGCGTCAGGTTGTCGAAATGAACCTTGTGGCGGGCCTTTTCGGGGTCATCAAAATTGATGCGCGTGACAATCGTGATCGCGAAATAGCGTTCATTCTCGCCCGGGGCCTGAATCACGCCTTCAATCGTGTCGCCCGTGCGCAACGAATACTGGCGGATCACATCGGGCGAGACATAGATATCATCCGGGCCAGGCAGATAGTTTGCCTCGGGTGCGCGCAGAAAGCCAAACCCGTCCTGCAGCACTTCAAGAACGCCTTCGCCGGAAATGGTCCAACCTTCCTCGGCGCGTTCTTTCAGGATCGAGAACATCATCTCGCCCTTGCGCATGGACGGCGCGTTTTCAATCTCCAGCTCTTCGGCCATGGCCAGCAGTTCCGCCGGGCTTTTGGCTTTCAGATCCGCGAGATTGAGTGTCTCGGCGCTTTCCGGGCGGTCTTCGAGGGTGATGTCGGACATGGGTAAATCCTGTAGGCCCGCAAGGATGCGGGGGACAAGTGGCTTGTTTCACGTGAAACGCATGTCGCCGGACGGCAACGCGACTGCAGCTTTACCCCAAAACACCTGCCGAGTCAATCTGGGCCTGGCGCGCCAGGCCGTCAGAATTTCACCACGACAGACAGGACGATGACAACCATCAGCACTGTCGGGACTTCATTCATCATCCGGTAGGTGCGGCCTGTCAGGGTATTGCCCCCTTCTGTGAAAACGCGCCTGCGGCGCGCGCACCACATATGAAACCATGTCATTCCCAGAAGCGCGGCGAACTTGGTCCAGGGCCAGACAGATCCCCAGTCGATCAGTCCGGGGATCGCGACCATCGCCAAGCCCGAGGCCCATGCAACGATCATTGCCGGGTTCATGATCACGCGCAAGAGTTTCTCTTCCATCGTCTGAAAGACCGCAGACATGCCTGCGCCCTCGGCGCGCTCGACATGATAGACAAACAACCGTGGCAAGTAGAACAGGCCTGCCATCCAGCTGATCACGGCCATGATGTGCAAGGCTTTGATCCAGAGATAAAACTCTCCCAGCATGTTTCCTCCTGCAGCGCTGCTGCTGCTTCTTAATCAATACAAGATAGAAAGGAAATGTTGTTGTAGTTTACCCTGTGGATAAGGGGATAAGTTATTCACACACAGAGTTATCCACAGCCAGGATTCCGGCCTAATTTGGTTAAGAAAGAATTAATACTAATTAAATCAATATGTTATTTTGGAACAAATAGGGAATTTCACCAAAACGTGCAAGCCTGAAAAAAGTTTTGCACATCGTGGTTTTGGGCTTGTCCCCATGTGGAAGACTCTTGCCAGTGCCCTGCGCTCTCTGGCACAAGCGGGCTGACCGGGGCTTTGGATCGGTTTTGCGAAAGGTTGTCCCGGCTTTCCGCTTGCGGTTGAACACAGGATTATCCACATGGCCCTTATTCTTGCCTCTCAATCCGCGATCCGGCGGCAGATGCTGGAAAATGCCGGCCTGAGCCTGGAGGTACAGGCCGCGCGCGTTGACGAGGATGCATTGCGGGCTGCGCTTCAGGCCGAGCATGCCACCCCGCGCGACATTGCCGATGCGCTGGCCGAAGCCAAGGCGCGCAAGGTGTCAGGGCGGTATCCGGGCGCGCTGGTTCTGGGCTGTGATCAGGTCTTGTCCTTCAAGGGCGGAATTTTCGAGAAGCCCGACAGTCTGGACGCAGCGCGTGCCCAGTTGGTCGCATTGCGCGGTCGGGCGCATCAGTTGTTATCGGCGGCAGTGCTGTATCTGGACGGCGAACCTGTCTGGCGGCATGTGGGTGTTGCACGCCTGACGATGCGCGGGTTCTCTGACGCCTATCTTGAGGCGTATCTGGCGCGGAACTGGCCCGGTATTGGCAGTTCGGTCGGGGCCTACAAGCTGGAGGAGGAAGGCGTGCGGCTGTTTGCGCAGGTACAGGGCGACTATTTCACGATTCTGGGCCTGCCCTTGCTGGAATTGCTGAACTATCTGGCGCTGCGCGGCGAGGTGGCGGCATGATGGTTCCGCTGGCAGGGGTTATTGGCTGTCCGGTCGGGCATAGCCGCTCGCCCGTCCTGCATGGGCATTGGTTGCAGGTTCACGGGCTGCGCGGGCATTATGTGCCGCTGCATGTCGCACCAGAGGATCTGGGCATGGTGTTGCGCGCCCTGCCTGCAGCGGGGTTTGTCGGTGTGAATGTCACCCTGCCGCATAAACAGGCGGCGCTGGCGCTGGCACATGAGGCAACCCCCACGGCCCGCCGGATCGGGGCGGCCAATACGCTGAGTTTCCGCGATGGCCGGATCCTGGCGGATAATACAGATGGCTACGGCTTCCTCCAGAACCTGCGCGAAGGCGTGCCGGACTGGCAGTCAGGTGCAGGCCCGGCGCTGGTATTGGGGGCGGGTGGCGCGGCGCGTGCGGTGTTGGTGGCGCTGGCCGAAGCCGGGGTGCCAGAGATCTGGCTGACCAATCGCACCCGCGCGCGCGCCGAGGCGCTGGTGGCGGATCTGGGGCTGGCGGTCCGGGTGCTGGACTGGACAGACTATGCAGATGCGTTGCCACAGGCGGCGCTGGTTGTGAATACCAGTTCGCTGGGCATGGAGGGGCAACCGCCGCTGGATTTGCCCGCAGAGATGTTGCACCCGGACGCAGTGGTGACCGACATTGTCTATACGCCCCTGGAAACGGCGCTGTTGCGCGCCGCGCGGGCACGCGGGTGCAGGGTTGTCGATGGGCTGGGGATGCTGCTGTATCAGGCGGCTCCGGGCTTTGAGCGCTGGTTCGGCCAGCGCCCTGTGGTAGATGCGGGTTTGCGCCGCGCGGTGCTGGGGGCATGATGCCGTATCGTCTGGGGCTGACCGGTTCGATCGGGATGGGGAAAAGCACCACGGCAGGGTTTTTCCGGGACCTGGGTGTTCCGGTCTGGGATGCCGATGCGGCAGTGCACAGGCTTTATGGCCCCGGTGGCGCGGCAGTGGACGCTGTCGGCGCGCTGTGTGCCAAGGCAGTGCAGGGTGGGGCTGTGGACCGTGCCATTTTGAAAGACTGGATTGCGGATGATCCGACCGCGCTTGCGCGGCTGGAGCGTGCCGTGCATCCGCTGGTTGCCAGGGACCGGGATGAATTTGTCGCAGCCCAGAGCGGGCCGCTGGTGGTGCTGGACATCCCGCTTCTGTTTGAAACTGGCGCAAAGGTTGATGGTGTGCTGGTTGTCACCGCCCCAGAGGCCGTGCAGCGCGCCCGTGTTCTGGCCCGCCCCGACATGAGCGCGGCACAACTGGACGCGATCCTTGCGCGCCAGATGCCCGATGCGGAAAAGCGCGCGCGCGCAGATTTCGTGATCGAGACAACCGATATGGACAGCGCGCGGGCCGCCGTGCAGACCTTGGCAGAGCGATTGAGGGGTGGTTGATGCGTGAGCTTGTTCTGGATACGGAAACAACCGGGTTCGAGCCCGGCGAGGGCCACAGGATTGTCGAGATCGGGGTGGTCGAGCTTGTCAATCTTATGCCGACGGGTCGGACCTATCATCAATATATCAACCCCAACCGCCCAATGCCGCCAGAAGCCTTTGCGGTGCATGGGCTGGGCGATGATTTCCTGCGCGATCAGCCCCTGTTTGACGCGATTGTCGATGCGTTTCTGACGTTTGTGGGGGATGCGCGGCTGGTGATCCACAATGCCAGTTTTGACATGAAATTCCTCAATGCCGAACTGGGCTGGGCAAACCGCCCGCTTTTGCCGCCAGAGCAGGCCTTTGACACATTGACCCTTGCGCGCAAGAAATTCCCCGGTGCGCCAGCCTCGCTGGATGCGCTGTGCCGCCGATTCGGAATTGATAATTCCGAACGCACCAAGCATGGCGCGCTTCTGGACAGCGAGATTCTGGCCGAAGTCTATCTGGAGCTTCTGGGTGGGCAGCAGCCGGATTTCGCGCTGTCAAATGATCCCTATGAGATGGGCGCAGGGGGCAAGGCCGCACCCTTGCCGCGCAGGCCAGTGCCCCTGCCCCCTCGCTTGACCGAAGAGGAACGTGCCGCGCATGCGGCCTTTGTCGCGGGTCTGGGCGACGCGCCGGTCTGGGGCCGCTATGCCAAGGCCGGGCGTGGCTGAAGGGGTCATGGCTGCCTTATGCGCATGGCTCTGATCTTGCGCGGATCTGGCGTGCATAAAGCACCATAGCCGTGACCGAACATCGCCGCATCGCGACGGGCGGCGCGGCGATGCGTGGCGGGCTGACGCCCTTTATTCCGCGCTATGCAGCTTTGCTGCCTCAACTGATCGGTGAGCACTCTAGCGCGGACGGCGCAGATAGACGTAATAGGCCCCGCTGCCGCCATGGCGGGCATGGGCTTCGCGGAGTTCCAGCACAGCCGGTTTCAGCGGGGCCATGCGCAGCCAATGCGGCACATCCTGTTTCAACGCTCCCTGACGGCGCGGGATCGGCCCGTCATCGGCAAGGGTCTTGCCCTTGCCGGTGATGACAAGCACCAGCCGCAACCCGGCGGATTGCGCGCGCAGGATGAAACTGTTGAGCGCGCCATGCGCCTGCGCCAGCGTCATGCCATGCAGGTCGATGCGGGCTTCGGGTTCAAGCTTGCCCCGGCTCATGCGCTGGAACTGGCGCTTGTCCATCTGGACGGTGCCTTGCGCCAGTGCTTCGGAAATCGGGCGCGACAGATCATGCTGTCCGGGTCTGGCAGTCGGGTCTGGCCTGAGGGTGATGCGCGTTTTGCTGGCGCTGCGTGAGGGTTGGGCCGGGCTGGCAGCCGGGGTTCCGGGTGCGGGGTCGGAGCTGGTCGTGGGCAGGTCAGGGAACCGGGCAGGTTTGTGCAAGGGCCGCGCAGTCTGCACCACGCGGCCCCAAAGCTCCCGGTCTTCCGGCGTCAGATTGCGCCGTCTGCCGCTCATCCGCCAGTGGCGACGAGTTTCCAGTTCGGGCTGTCCGATGACATGTCGCGCGCAAAGGTCCAGATATCCTTTTGCCGCTTCACGACATTGGGGTCACCCTCGACCACCTCGCCGCTATCGGCCTTGCGCACCACGGATGTCAACTCGCCCACGAACTTGATCGTGATCTCGCCTTCCTTGCTGTCTTCGTCAAAGGTGGCATCGACAATTTCCAGCTCGCCCAGCCCCACGAATGTGGCATCCACGCGCAGCCCCTGAGTTTCGCGCAGTTGCACGACTTCATCAAAGCTGTTGAACACATCGCGCGACAGGAAAGGCAGGATCGAGTCCAGATCCGAGGATTCGAATGCCATCAGGATCATCTCATAGGCGCCGCGTGCGCCTTGCAGGAATTCGTCAACGCTGAAATCGGGATCAACGGCCTTCATCCGCCCCAACGCCTTGGCCATATCAGAGCCTTCGGGGACGTGATCGGTGATATCGGTGTCTGGTCCACCCTCGATCACTTCGAAACGGGGTTTCTTGTCCAGTTCCGGGCCAGAGCCCTGACGGGCAACAGGCGTCTGTTCATATCCGTCGCGCGACCCGAGCACCGAGCGCAGGCGCAGAATCAGAAAGACGGCTATTCCGGCAAGAATAAGAAGCTGGATCACGGCAGGTTCCATTGTTTCCTCGGCCAAGGGTTGGTATGGCGGGTCAGATGCCTATGTAAGGTGCGTTTCGCAGCAAGTCCACCACATGCGACCCTATGTTACGCAGGAAGGACAGAGATATGTGGCTTTTATTGGTTTTTCTCGGGGTTCCGATCCTGGAAATTGCACTTTTCGTGCAATTTGGGGGACACATCGGCGTGATCGGCACGCTGGCAGAGATCTTCCTGACGGCTGCTCTGGGTCTGGTCTTGCTGCGGCTGGAACCGCAACGCAACATCCATGAGGTGCGCGCGGCGCTCGACCGGCAAGACAGCCCCGCCAGCCCGCTGGCCCATTCCGCCCTGCGGCTGATCGGGGGGATCCTGCTGGTGCTGCCCGGGTTCTTCACGGATGCGCTTGGGTTGCTGCTGCTGATCCCGCCCGTGCGGATGCTGGTGCTTGTGCAGGTGCTGAAATCGGTCAAGACGCAGCGCGGCAGTTCTGGCGCGGTGATCATCGAGGGCGAGTATGACGCGCAGCCGAAGCCGGAAGACCCGGAACGCCCGCGCCTTCCAGACCGCGAGAGATAGGCCTGTGCAGGCCGGGAAATGCGGCATTGAGCGTGCCCCGCCAGAATGCTAGAAGCGCTGCCAGAGCGAAACAGGACATCATTCAAGGAGATTTTCATGGCCGACACAGACCCGCAGGGTGCCGCTGGCGCGCAAAACGGGGCCACCCCGCCCAAGGTGAACATGCGCATTCTGGCGCAATACATGCGCGATCTGTCTTTTGAGAATGTCGCTGCGCAGAAAAAGCTGCAAGGGTCGAATGTGCAGCCTGACATTCAGGTGCAGGTTTCTCTGGATGCGAACAAGCGCGAAACAGAAGGCCAGTACGAGATTGCGACCAAGTTCAAGATCACCTCGAAAAACAAGTCTGACGACGCGACATTGTTCATTGTCGAGCTGGATTATGTCGGGTTGTTCCTGATTGAAGGCGTGCCGCAAGAGCAGTTGCATCCGTTCCTGCTGATCGAGTGCCCGCGGATGCTGTTCCCGTTCGCGCGGCGGATCATATCGGATGTCACGCGCGATGGCGGTTTCCCGGCACTGAATCTGGATACAGTGGATTTCCTTGCGCTGTACAAGCAGGAATTGCAGCGTCAGGCCGCTCTTCAGGCGCAGAAAAAGGATGCGCCCGTCGCCAACTGAGGCTGCGCCAGAGCGGCGCATGCCGGACCAGTAACACCCCTGCCCCGGTCGCGTGGCAGGGGTGTTGTCGTTGCGCGCAGGGGCCGGGTTCGGCCTGCGCG
>SKWJ01000068.1 GCA_007128995.1 Paracoccaceae bacterium | reverse complement strand
TTTCTGCAGTCCACTCAGAGCCAACGGAATCAACTCATCCATTGGCCACCATCCACATTATAGGTCTGCGCGACAATGTAATCAGCCTCAGCAGATGCAAGGAACACCGCCATACCGGTCAGATCCGCGGCAACACCCATCCGCCCGAAAGGCACGGCTGCACCGACTTCACGTTTTTTCTGCCCCGGTGCCTTGTTTTCATATTTCGCGAAAAAGGCATCCACTCCGTCCCAATGAGCGCCATCGACCACGCCTGGCGCAATGGCATTCACATTGATCCCGTGTTGAATGAGGTTGAGCCCCGCCGATTGCGTAAGTGAAATGACCGCAGCCTTGGTCGCGCAATAGACCGCGACCAGAGATTCACCGCGCCGCCCGGCCTGGCTGGCCATGTTGATGATCTTGCCACCACCCCCACGCGCGATCATATGCCGAGCCACGGCCTGCAGGGTGAACAGCGTGCCGGCCACATTGATCTCGAAACAGCGTGCGTAATCTTCGCGTGTGATCTCGGCAATGGGGGCTGCCGTGAAAATGGCCGCGTTGTTGACAAGGATGTCGATCTTCCCGAACTGCGCCACCGTCTGCGCCACGGCGGCCTCGATGCTCGCCTGATGCGTCACATCCAGTTCGACAGCAATGGCCGCACTTCCCAACCTTTCAGCTTCGGCGCGCGCCCGCGATATGTCGATATCGGCAATCGCCACCTGTGCCCCTTCGCGAAGATAGGCTTCGGCAAAGGCAAGGCCGATCCCGCGCGCTGCACCTGTTATGAGCGCTGTCTTTCCCTGCAAACGTGTCATTCGATCCGTAACCCGTTTTCATCAAACCGGTGGATCATATCGGCGCGCGGCGTCATGTGGATTTCATCCCCATGCTTGAAGCCCACTTCCCCATCTGCACGTACCGTGATGCTCTCGGCCAGCCCGGTTTTCTGAACATGGAAGAACGTGTCAGACCCGAGATGTTCAGAGACCCCGACAATGCCGGACCATGCGCCTTCGCTCGGGGAAATGGTGATATGCTCGGGGCGGATGCCGATCGTGTGCGCACCGTGCTTTGCTGCTTCGGGGCCCGAAATCAGGTTCATTTTCGGCGATCCGATAAAACCGGCGACAAACAGATTGCGGGGGGTGCGGTAAAGTTCCAGCGGCGTGCCGACCTGCTCGATATGGCCTGCGCGCAAGACCACGATCTTGTCGGCCATGGTCATCGCCTCGACCTGATCATGGGTCACATAGATCATCGTCGTCTTCAACCGGTTGTGCAGTTCGCTTATTTCCAGTCGCATGCCGACGCGCAGCGCCGCATCGAGGTTCGAGAGCGGTTCATCAAAGAGAAACGCCGCCGGTTCGCGCACGATGGCGCGCCCAATGGCGACGCGCTGGCGCTGCCCGCCAGACAGCTGACCGGGGCGGCGATCCAGATAGTCCGTCAGGTTCAGCACAGCTGCCGCCTGTGTGATGCGGCGTTCCTGCTCGGCCTTGTCGATCCCTGCCATGCGCAGAGGAAAGGCAATATTCTTCCGCACAGTCATGTGTGGATAGAGCGCATAGGACTGGAACACCATCGCAAGGCCACGCTTGGCGGGCGGAATGGTCGAACATTCCTTGCCGTCAATGCGGATTTCACCCGATGTGACATCCTCAAGCCCGGCAATCAGACGTAGCAATGTGGATTTCCCGCAACCTGATGGACCGACGAAGACCGTGAATTCCCCATCCTCGATGGTCAGGTCGAGAGGCGGGATGACCGAGACATCGCCAAAACGCTTGGTCACCTGTTTCAGAATGATTTGTCCCATCTTGTGGTTTCCTTATTTCACAGCGCCAAAGGTCAGGCCGCGCACAAGTTGTTTCTGGCTGAACCAGCCCAGAATGAGAATCGGCGCGATGGCCATCGTAGAGGCCGCCGACAGCTTCGCGTAGAACAGGCCTTCGGGGCTGGAATAGCTGGCGATGAAGGCGGTAAGCGGGGCAGCGCGCGCCGCAGTCAGGTTAAGCGTCCAGAATGCCTCATTCCAGGCAAGGATGATGCTGAGCAACACTGTTGAAGCGATGCCGGGGATCGCCATTGGCGTCAGCACGAAGAGGATCTCTTCCTTCAGCCCCGCCCCGTCCATCCGTGCGGCCTCCAGTATCTCGCCGGGGATCTCCTTGAAATAGGTGTAAAGCATCCAGACCATGATCGGCAGGTTGATGAGCATCAGGACCAGGATCAGCCCGACCCGCGTATCCAGCAGCCCGAATTGCACGAACAAAAGTGAAATCGGATAGAGCACACCCACTGCCGGCAGCATTTTGGTCGAGAGCATCCACAGCAGAATATCCTTGGTGCGCCGCGAGGGAACGAATGCCATAGACCAAGCTGCGGGCACAGCAACAAGGATGCCAAGAACTGTGGATCCGCCCGCAATGATCACCGAGTTCCACAGGAAACGCATGTAATTCGAACGTTCCTGAACGACGGTGTAGTTTTCGAGCGTGAAGTCGAAGCCCCAGAACAACGGCGGGTTGTTGATCGCCTGTGCCTCGGTCTTGAAGCTGGTCAGAATTGTCCAGAAGATCGGGAAGAAGATCAGCAGCCCGATGCCCCATGCCAGTGCCGTGGTGGCGAGTTTGCGACGTGTTGTGACTGCGCGTGCCATGCCCGCCTCCTTACCTGTCGAGATTCTTGCCAACGATGCGCATCAGGAAGATCGCAACGATATTGGCCAGAATGATCGCATAGACCCCGCCCGCCGAGCCAAGGCCGATATTCTGGCTGTCCACCACTCGCTGGAAGATAAGATAGGTCAGTGTGCGCGTTCCGAAGGCGCCGCCGGTGGTGACGAAGATTTCGGCAAAGATCGACAGCAGGAAAATCGTCTGGATCAGGATCACGATAGTGATCGCGCGACCCAGATGCGGCAGGACGATATGGAAAAAGCGCGAAAGCACAGGTGCGCCGTCCATCTCGGCGGCCTCCAACTGGTCACGGTCAAGCGACTGTATCGCGGTCAGCAGGATGAGTGTGGCGAAGGGTAGCCATTGCCACGATACGATCAGGATGATCGACGGCACAGACGCATCCGAGAGCCATGAGACCGGTGTCGCCCCGAAAGCGCGCCACAGATGGGCAAACATGCCGTTGACCGGATCCATCATCATGTTTTTCCACACCAGCGCGGAGACAGTGGGCATAACGAAGAAGGGTGCGATCACCAGAATCCGCACGACTCCCTGTCCCCAGATCGGCTGATCCAGCAGGATGGCGAGCAACACGCCAAGGATGACCGTGATCACCAACACCCCGCCTACAATCATCAAGGTGGCCTGCACACTGGGCCAGAAGGAGCTGGAGTTGATGAAGCGGACGTAATTCTCGAAGCCCACCCATTGCAGGCCGCGCTCGATCGAGTCGCCGCGCATGGGCAGATAGCGCGTGAAGGAAAACCACAATGTCATGGTCAGTGGCACAAGCATCCATCCCAGAAGCAGGATGACTGCCGGAGCCATCATCAGGCGGGCTGCGGATCGCGAAGCTTGAGTCGCCATGGATGCACCTCTCGGAAAGGTGGGCGCGCGCGCACACCGGGAACAGGTGGAAAATCAAGGGGCAGAGAAACTCCGCCCCCTGTTTGTCACGCGGCTCAGCGGTAGCCAGCAGCTTCCATTGCGTCGTTGGTCAATGCCTGTGCGTTGGCAAGTGCCTGCTGCACGCTTTGCTGACCGGCATAGACAGCCGAGAATTCCTGGCTGACTTCGGTCGCGATGCCCGCAAATTCCGGGATTGCCACGAACTGGATGCCTACATAGGGGACTGGCTCGACTGTCGGGTTGGTCGGATCGGCAGCGTTGATCGAATCCAGCGTCATCTGCGCGAAGGGCACTTCCAGATACTCCGGTGTCTCGTAGAGCGAGGTGCGCGCGCCTGGGGGCACATTGGCCCAGCCCTCATTCGCAGCGACCATCTCGATATATTCTTTCGATGTCGCCCATTCGATGAATTGCAGCGCGGCATCTGCCTGCTGCGTGCCTGCTGGAATGGCGAGCGCCCAAGCCCAGAGCCAGTTCGAGCGACGACCCAGCCCATTGTCAGGTGCCAGTGCGAAGCCGACCGATTCCGCGACCGAGGACTCCGCCGGGTTGGTCACGAAAGACGCGGCCACAGTCGCATCGATCCACATGCCGCAGCGCCCCTGCTGAAACAGCGACAGGTTTTCATTGAAGCCATTGGTCGCGTAGCCCGGTGGGCCGTAGCTGTTCATCAGATCGACAAAGAAGCTCAGCGCCTCCTCCCATTCGGGTTGGTCGAACTGGGCGTTCCAATCCATGTCAAACCAGCGCGCACCGAAGGAATTGGCGGTCACCGTGATGAAGGCTCCCCCTTCACCCCAGCCAGGCTTGCCGCGCAGGCAGACGCCATAAACATCATTGGCCGGGTCATGCATCGCCTCGGCAGCGTTGCGAATATCGCCCCATGTGGGTGCATTAGGCATTTCAAGCCCGGCAGCCGACATGAGATCGGTGCGATACATCACCATTGAACTTTCACCATAGAATGGCGCGGCAAAAAGCGTGCCATCATGGCTCAGGCCGTCGCGCATGGCGGGCAGGATGTCATCCACATCATAGGCATCCGACAATCCGTCAAGTGGCACCAGCCAACCATTGGCCCCCCAGATCGGCGTTTCATACATGCCGATGGTCATGATATCAAACTGGCCGCCATTGGTGGTAATATCAGTGGTAACCCTCTGACGCAGAACGTTTTCTTCCAGCGTCACCCATTCGACATTAATGCCCGTCTGTTCGGTGAACTGGCTGGAATAACCCTGCATGCGGATCATGTCGCCATTGTTGACCGTCGCGATGGTCAAGGTCTGGGCGGTGGCCGCAGAAGCTGTGATCAACGCAAGCGCGGTCGAGGCCACAAGTGGCTTTCCGAGTCTCATCTGATTCCTCCCTGAACACTATGAGTGATCGGAACGCTAGCGAATTTATTGTCGCGCGGTCAAGTAAAATTTTACACGCGAAAAATTTTAAGCCGACTTTCGCAAAACAAGCTTTGTCGGAAACAGAAACTCTTCCCGGGTCTCGGGGGCGCGGTCGCCTTCAAGCATCTGAAAAAGCACTTCAACCGCCTTGTTGGAAACGGCATCATAATCATGCGCGACCGTTGTGAGCGGAGGGCAAGTGAAGCGGGAGACCGGGTGATCGTCATGCGACATCACACGCAACGCATGATCTGCACCGTAACCAACGGACAAACCCTCTTCAAAACAGGCCGTCAACAGCCCGACCGCAAGGCGATCATTGCTGCAAAGAATGGTGTTCGTCGGAAACGCCTTTTCCCTGATCGCTTTGATCGCGCCTTCATACCCAATGCGCTCGAAATCCCATCCCTCACCGGCAATTTTTACGATCAGAGGCTCCAAGCCGAGCCGCTCCATATTGTGGATATAGGCTGTGCGACGCTTGTTTGCATTCGGGTTCGCTGGATTGCTCATCTCGAACCAAACCGGCGCCGAACCTGTGCGGACAAGGTAGTCCACACTTTGGGTGACGAAGTCGTTGTTGTCCGAGCCTACGAAAACCTGACCAACCCCTTCAATGTTGCTGTCAAACAGGACCGTAGGAACATCCTCACAAAAAGCTTTGATTGCCTTGCGGTCAGATACACGACCCAACGGTGCCAGCAGCACCCCAGCGGGCTTGAGAACACGCAGGCTTTCAAGAATAGCATTTTCAAGCTTTTGCTCGCCATGCGCCGAGAACAGGATCGGCCAGAAGCCCGCATCGATGCAGCGCCGTTCGATCTTGCGGGCGATTTCAGCAAAGAAAGGGTCTGACAGATAGGGCACCACAACGCCAACAATCTTGGTGAGTTTCCGGTTCTGATTGACCGCGAAGATATTCGGGCGGAAGTCATATTGCTCGAGCGCTGTCTCGATCCGCTTGCGTGTGGTTGAGCGCACACTCTCCGGATCTTGAAAATACTTAGACACGGTCGGGCGCGAGATGCCGCTTACAGCCGCGAATTCTTCCATGTTGCGTATTTTATGTCCGGTCACTGGAAAAGATCCCACCATATTGCGTATAACAGAAATTGCTTCTTGAAAGTATAATGTTGGCGCGCGGCAATTTTCAACCCAAATGAAAGTATTCGGAACCTCGCTTCTGCGGGCGGCTGTCGATCAGCGACAGCGATGTGCGCAGACTGAGCGGCCTGCATGCGCGAAATGTCGAACATAAAGTGTCGCAAGTCGCCAAAGCGCGGTGTCATCCCAAAGCTTTTTGGGGCGTGATGGTAGGGATGCGCCCCCTGCATTCCGATTTTCTCAATGAAATCAGGACAGAATGGCGGAGAGAGATTCCGTATAACTGTCTTCCGTCGGTTTCCGCGAAATGCCGTAAGCCTTTTTTCAAGTTATTGTCTTCGTTTTCCTTTTTCTTCGCTTTCCGGCATATTCCGGCTTAATCCACGTCAATGTAGGGGATATGGTGGGGGGAGCTTTGCCGGGGGATAGGCTGGGGGAAGCGATGGCGACACGGGGCATTCGTAAACCGCAAAAGGCGCTGACCGCCCGCTTTGTGGAGACTGTGACCGAAACGGGCAAGTATTTTGACGGGCAGGGCCTATTCCTTCGCGTGCATCGGTCAGTCGCATTTCTCTCGCGCCATGCGACCCCTGTCCAGGCCGGCCCGCAAGAAGCGTGGAACGACATCCTGCAAGCGCTGCGACAGCGCAGATTTGCGCGTTGAGAGCCGCTATCCGCATGACACTTCATTTCCTTGCGCGACCCCACATTTGAGCCGATCCGCAGAGAGCCCGATTGGGCACCGCGGGGGAGTCCGACGATGGGCCGTAACCGAGGAGCGTAGCGCCGAGGCAGAGCCAGCCATCGATCCTAGTTTGCCGCCTCGCCCGATCGTGCTGGCAGCTGGAATGGTGACCGCGCCAGAGCGCTTGGGAGCGTCGTTGGCCTGCGTTTTCTATCGTATAGAAGAGTTGCGTTTTGACTGGCACGTTGCAATTATCCATCGGCCTTTATGGGGCGAGAAGGGCGGGGTGATCTGATGGCTTCAGTGAAAATCAGCGCGCTACTCGGTCAAGCGGCCACCGATCTTGACTTCGCGTTCTGC
>SKWJ01000185.1 GCA_007128995.1 Paracoccaceae bacterium | reverse complement strand
TCGTGAGGCCTGACACACGTCCGATCGAAGACCCCGCTGAAAATCGAAGATATCGCTTGCCAAACAGAGGGCATCCACACACGCTCTCTATCGTTCTGGACGGTATCGACCGCCTGTCAGACAGCATCGGCCCCTTTGATCCGGCTCAGACGCGCCGCCATCTGCGTGTCTCGATCCCGAACTATATGGGTGCGTTCCTTGTGCCGAAGTAGGTGGCGGCACTGACAGCCGAGGCACCACATCTGCAACTGACGCTGCAGACAACCGTGCCGGGCCGTAATTATGACCTCAGCCTCGCCAAGGGCGACTGCGACTTGCTTGTCGGTGACTGGCCGTCGGTGCATGAACAGCACCGCACAGTCAGGCTGCTCAAGGACCGGCTGGTCTGCATTCTTGCGCGCGATCATCCACTCGCAGTCCACGAATCTTTGTCGCTGGAGGATTATCTGGCTGCGGCGCATATTTCGCCGTCACATTTGTCCGACTGGCGGTTTAGCCCGGTGGACGCACAACTCACCCGGATGAAGGAACGACGCAATGTTCAGGTTGTCGCACCGAACTACACGCTTCTCCCTCAGATCGTCGCCAGCACACGTCTAGTGTTAACCACAGCGTCGCGATTCTCGGACTTTGCCCGACGAAGTGCTGATGTTGTGGTGCGCGTTGCTCCGCGAGAATTCGAGCCGATTCAGTTCCGCATGCTATGGCATGAGAGGAGCCAGTCTGACGAGGTTCATGCCTGGGCACGGGGCATTCTGCGCAAGGTCGCGACGGCTATGAGCGAAATACCAACAGTTGACTAACATGCCCCACAGATGGGCAATATGCCAAGTTTCTGGCTGTGTCTGTGGCCACCCTAGTTAGGCGATTGGTGTTGCGATGCCTAAAACCCGCCCGGATTGAGCCAGCCACCTTTGCAATTTTCCAGTATGGCATGCCATGTCGACGGTATATGCGCGCGACATGCGCCGCGCGCACAACGACACGGTTACTCTGAAAGGGTGAACGGGGCAGTATAGTTCGCCACATTGTCCGGCGTGATCAGAAGGCAGTCAAAAAGCTGTTTTTCCTGATCGACCATCGGTTCGCCATTCCGAATGAAATAGTCGGCCTGAATGACGGCCTCGCGCGAAAAGACCGCCACAGGCTGAAGTACCGTATAAGCCATCTCGCCTGTGCGCACGGCTTCCACTGCATCGGGCGAACCGTCGAACCCGCCGATGATCGTACCGTCAAGCCGTCCGGCCTCTTTCAGCGCCGCGATCGCTCCGAGTGCCATTTCATCATTGCCCGATATCACGGCGTCAATCTGGTCATGCGCCTGCATGATCGACTGCATGCGGTTGTAGCCCTGTGTGCGGTCCCAGTTGGCAACTTCTTCGGCCACTTTCTCCAGACCCGGATACTGGCTGAGAACCGTGTTATAGCCGTTCGACCGTGTGGCTGCGTTATTGTCGGACGGATTGCCAAAGAATTCGACATAGCGGGCCTCATCGCCCACCAACCCTTGCCAGGTGACGGCCCCAAGCGCGGCACCCTGCGCGTTATTTGACACAAGCTGTGCGATTGCGATGCCGGATTCATTGATCTCGGCATTCACCAGAAAGACCGGGATGCCGGCCTCGGTCGCGCGGCGGACAACGCCTACTGACCCGTCGGCATTGGCCGGATCGAGGATGATCGCCGCTGCGCCATTGGTGATGGCCGCGTCAATCAGGTTGGATTCGGTATTGGTATCGCCGCGATGCGCCGAGACATTCGCCGTGTAGCCCAATTCCTCGGCCGTGGCGCGCGCGACTTCACCTTCGGTGAACCAGTACGGGTTCGCAGGGTCGTTCACGATGATGCTGATCAGCCCTTCGGCGGAAGCGGCCGCCGCCATCAGCGGCAGCGATGCCGTGGCTGCAAGCAGCGCGCGTCTTGTGATCTTGAGCATGGTAGTCTCTCCCTTGGTTGGTTGTGCCGGAATCCGGCGATGTCCGCGTCAGGCATATCTCGCCTGATCCTCCGCGAATGGTGAAGGGGACGGGTCAGGTCTTGCCGCCCTTGCCCCCGTATTGGATGGAATTGAGCATCACTGCGAGCACGATGACCGCGCCGGTAAAGACGGTCTGCCAGTAGGACGACACTCCGATGATCACGAGGCCCGCGCCCAGGTAGACTATGACGAATGCACCCAGCAATGTGCCCTGCACTGTCCCGCGCCCGCCCATCAGCGACGCACCGCCCACCACGACCGCCGCAATGGCTGTCAGTTCATAGGTAGTGCCCGCCGTCGGCCCGGCCGAGGTCAACTGTGAGCTGAGCACCAGGCCCGCGATGGCGGCGCACATCCCTGACAGGACATAGACCCAAACCTGAACGGACTTGACAGGCACACCCGACAGTTCCGCGGCCCGTGCATTGCCACCGGTGGAATATAGCCAGCGGCCAAACGGCGCACGGGTCAACAACAGATGTACCGCGATGGCGGTCGCGGCCAGCACGAAAATGCTGATCGGCACACCAGCGATCCTGTAGAAGCCCAGCCATTCGAAGCCGGTATTACCGAATTCAGGCCGGCCCCGCAGATTGTTGAAGGTAAGCCCATTCGTCATAAGAAGCGCGACGCCGCGTGCAACATACAGCGTGCCCAGCGTTGCAACGAAGGCGGGCACCTTCAGATAGGCCACCAGCACCCCATTCACCACGCCCACCAGCGCCCCCATGCCCAGAGTACAGATTACCACCGCCCAGACCGGCATATACAGGATCACGCCCAGCGCCTGCAATTCGACACCCTGCAGCAGGAAACCCGCGAACACGCCGCATAGCGCGAGCGTCGAGCCCACCGAAAGGTCGATCCCCCCAGACAGGATCACCAGCAGCATGCCGATGGCCAGCAGGCCGAAAATGGCGACCTGTGATGTCATTGTCAGGAAATTCGAGACTGAGAGATAGCGGTCAGACAGGAACGCAAAGGTGACAATGATCGCGATCAGCGCAAAGAAGGCGCGGCCTTCCATCAGGATCTGGACGATGTTCATATTCTTGCCAAAGATCGAGGCGACAAGCCTGCCCGAACCTTGCTTTTTGGTCGTCACAACATCGGTCATTTCAGCAATCTCCGGTTCAATGCTTGGCGGTTGTGGGCTTGGCGGTGGCGGGTTTGTCCATCTCGACAATCTCCCGGGCAGTGTGTTCGTCTATGATCAGCCCGCTCAGCAGGCCGCTTTCCAGAACAGCCTTGATGGCATGGGTCTTGATCCGGCCACCGGCGACGGCCACGATGCGGCGCCCCTTGAGACGGTCGAGGGGTTGCGTCAGGATGCGGTCCGTTATTGCGCGCCCGACGGGCTGGCCGCGCTTGTCAAAGAAATGGCCAAGCATTTCGCCCACGCCGCCTGCCTCGGCGATGATGGCCATCTCGGCACGTTCGATCATGCCGGTGGTGACCAGTTCGGCCTCCGGGATGGTGGTGCCGATGCCGACGAGCATCAGATCGGCCCGGTCGGCCAGTTGCGCGGCCTGTTGCGCGGCTTTCTGGCCCAGCAGAACATCGCGGTCAGCGGTCGAATTGGCGATGAAGGGCACAGGCATGGACGCTGCCTCACCCCCGGTCTTTTCGGCCAGACGGGATGCGACAGCATGGGGGTTCTGGTCTGCACCGGCGGTCTGCGCGCCCATCAGCGACACGACTTTCAGACCCGGCGCCGACAGCGGGCCAAGGCTTTCAACGCAGGACAGCAACGTCCTGCCATGGCCCACGCCGATGGTCCTTGTGTCGCCGGCGGCGATCTCGGTTGACAAAAATCCGGCACCGGCTGCGCCCAGTGGCCGCAGCGCAAGATCTTCCTGATGCAGGTCGCTGACGACCTCGCAATGATCCAGCCCAAAGGCCGCGGTCAGGCTTTGTTTCAGATCCACCTCACCCGAGGCAGCCATGATCTGTTCCTTGGTCGCATCTGGCCCGAAACTGGCAGTGATCCTGCCCTTGTGCATGACGATGATACGGTGCGCGATGGACAGGCATTCGCTGACCTCGGATGTCGAATAGACCACCGCCAGACCCTTGCGCGCTCCTTCCGACAACAGGCGGAACACCTCGGCCTTGGCCCCGATATCGATGCCGCGCGACGGCTCGTCCAGCAAAATGACCGACGGCTTGGTGGCCAGCATCTTGCCGATCACGACCTTTTGCTGATTGCCCCCCGACAGCGAGCCAATGGCCGCACCGCCGCCATCGGTTTTGATCGTCACCTCCCGGATCGCGCGGTCGATGATCTTCTGTTCGGCGCTCCGCGATGTCAGCAGTCCCTTTGTGAAGGCCCCGATCGACGCGAGCGAGACGTTCTGGCCGACGGTCATGGTCTGCACCAGACCGTCGCGCTGCCGGTCTTCCGGCGTCAGGACAAGCCCCGCGCGGATACGTTGCGCGATGGTCATTCCGGCGATATCTTGGCCATGCAGGCAGATCTGCCCGTCCGAGGACGGCAGACGCCCCGCGACGCATTCCATGAATTCGGTGCGCCCGGCGCCCATCAGCCCGTAGATGCACACAATCTCGCCCTGCCGGACATCCAGCGACAGGCGATCCACGACCGACGTGTCCAGACCACCCGTGGCCGGGATGCTGAGATTGCTGACAGATAGTGCCACGTCACCGAAATCATAGCCTGTCGGCGGCGAACCGAGATCGAAATTCTCGCCCACCATGTTGCGGACAATCCATTCCAGATCAATCTCGGCGCGCGGCGCATAGGCGGTCATCACCCCGTCGCGCAGGACCACGGCATGGTCGGTGATGGTCAACGCCTCTTCCAGATGATGCGAGATATAAACGATGGAGACACCGCGCGCCTTCAGGTCGTGGATCACCTTGAACAGCACCTCGACTTCCGACGCGGACAGCGCCGAGGTAGGTTCATCCATGATAAGAATACGGGAATTTACCGACAGCGCGCGGGCGATTTCGACAATCTGCTGCTGGCCCAGGCGCAGGTCCTCGACCGGTGTCAGTGGATCGATATCCTCCTCCAGCTCTTTCATCAGGGCGTGGCACTGGCGTTCTTCCTCAGCGAAATTCACACCGCGCGGCCCCATGATTTCACGACCCATGAAGATATTGTCGCGCACATTCATGTTTGGGGCGAGCGAGAGTTCCTGATGGATAATCGAAATTCCCAGCTCGCGTGCCTCGACAGTAGATCGGATCTCGACCGGCTGGCCATCAAGGATCAGCTCGCCTGTGGTCGGCAGCTGCACGCCGGACAGGATTTTCATCAGGGTTGATTTGCCGGCGCCGTTTTCGCCGAACAGCGTTGTCACCTGGCCGCGATGCACGTCGAAATTCACGCCTTTCAGCGCGTGCACCGCACCGAAGCTCTTTGTGACGTCGCGCGCGGCCAGAACCACCTCAACCTTGTCAGGCACCAATACGGGCGTTTCGTCGTGGATCGGGGTTTTCATCACTGCACCTCGAACGCCACTGGCGTGACCAGCCAGTTCTGCGGGTTGATCATGGTGAACGCCCCCGTGACCCTGACGGTCTGGCCAGCCAGCGTGTCACGATCAAGATCAGACAAGACTTCGGCTGCCATGGCACGGTTGATCCCGGCACCGACATTCTGATACTCGATCTGATTGGTAAAATCGCCGAACACGATATCCCCGGTGATATCACGCAATTCCGTGCCGTTGATGGCGGGACCGGTCTGGACACGGATGCCGACGCCATCGGGCAAGCCATCGACATCGAACTCGAAAATACCGGACCTGCCCTCACCAGCGGTGCCGGTAAAGCTGACCGGGATCACCGGAAAGGCCCCAGCCATGGTTCCATAAGCAGAGATTGCGGCGTCCCTGTCGGCAGCAAGCTCATCGGCCAGTTGCACCGCATCGGGCGCATTTTCCGATACGAAATCACGAATGCGCGGGAATTCCTGGGCACCGAAGGCATCTGGGTTGAAGGCCTGTTGACGCAGATCCCCCTCGCCGCCGATCGACACCACAGTCGTATCGAACGCCATGGCAGCCAGCACGCCGGCAGCTACCAGCGCTACAATGACCCTGCGCCGCGTCGTTTTGGTTGCGTTGGCAGATATGCTACTGGTTGTCGTCATTGCTGACATGCCTCCCCTTGATGTCGGACCCAAAGCGCGGGTTGACACGATCCTGCGTCTGGTTGTCCAGCGCCAAATGCGTTGGAAAGAGCAGACCGATGACAGCAACCCTTCCCCCCTTGCCGCCGCCCCGGAACCTCCTCGATTCCCTGCTGGGGCGTGCGGCCTCGCCACACGATTGGGTGTGACCGATTGCCTCAACTTAACTGAATTTTTTTTCTTTGTCTGCAAAAAAATACACACCAAGATATTTTTTTGTGCTAAACAGAGTCGACAGTTGCAACGCGGAAGGCGTCGCAAAGGCAGGCAAGGTATCGCGAATGTGCGCGCTGTCACCTGGGAGGGTTGATGCGACCAGAGAGGCAAAATGGGGGTGGACATGACCGATTCGTCTGACCTGATTATCGGTGTGGATGCCGGGACATCTGTCATCAAGGCGGTGGCCTTTGACCTTGCAGGGCATCAGTTGGCCAGTGCGTCCGTGCGCAATTCCTTTACGATGGGGGCCGACGGATCAGCAACGCAGTCCCTGCCCCGAACCTGGGCCGATTGTGTCGCAGCCCTGCGCGCTCTGGGTGACAAGGTAGAGGGCCTTGCCGGGCGCACCGCCGCCATAGCCTTGACAGGACAAGGTGACGGGACATGGCTGGTCGGCCAGAACAATGCCCCGGTCGGGGACGCGTGGCTCTGGCTGGATGCGCGCGCAGCACCGACTGTGCGCGCACTGGCCTCTGGTGCCTTGGAACGCGCGCGGTTCGAGGCCACTGGGACCGGGCTGAACACCTGCCAGCAGGGCAGCCAGATGGCGCATATGGCCGCCACCTGCCCCGAAATGCTGGACCATGCCGAAGTGGCATTGCATTGTAAGGACTGGCTGTTTCTTAATCTGACCGGCATCCGTGCCACTGATCCGTCAGAGGCCAGCTTCACCTTCGGCGACTTTCGGGACAGGCGCTACAGCGACACCGTGATCGCGGCGCTGTGTCTGGAAGGCCGCAGGCATCTTTTGCCCGAGATCATTGACGGATCGC
>SKWJ01000436.1 GCA_007128995.1 Paracoccaceae bacterium | reverse complement strand
TGCGGGCGGAAGGGCTGCAACCCGCGCGCACCGCCAGCCCGCGACAGCGCCTTTGCGGCAACGGCATGGCCTGCATCAAGACAGTCGCTGATCGGGCGCTGATCAAGCCAGGCATCGATAAACCCGGCATTGAACGCATCGCCTGCGCCGACCGTATCTACCACCTGCACCACGCGGGCCGGTCGCGATATCTCGGCCCCGCTAGTCAGGGCGCTTGCCCCTTCGGCGCCCTGTTTGACAACCACAAGTGGCGCGTGATCGGCGAGGGGTGCATGGCGGCGCAGCGCCTCGGCTTCGGGGGCATTGGGCAGAAACAGGTCAACGCCCGCCAGCAGTTCCGTCAGGTCGGGCCGCGCCAGCACCTGCGCATCCCACGAACAATCCACCGACACTGTCATGCCCCGGCGCCGCGCAAGTGCGGGCAGGCGGGGATGTTCAGCCAAGGTCGCAAGTTCGCCCAGATGCAGATGTGCATAGCGCCCCGAAGCAATTGCCGCCTCCAACCCGGCAGGCACGGCTGGCCCGGACCGCCGCGTCAGAAAGGCGCGGTCATCGCCGGTGATCATGGCGACCGTGATCTGCGGATCAGCGCCATCGGGCGCGGGGCTGCACGCGTCGAGATCCAGGCGCGCCTCGGTCAGTTCTGCGCGCAGCGCATCGCCGAACGGGCCTGCGGGCAGATAGGCCGCCAGACCGCTGTTGCGTCCCAGCGCGGCGATGTAAGCCGCCGTGATATAGGCCCCGCCCCCGGCCGCAAGGGTCAGGGTATCGGCGTAGACTTCCTGTCCGGGAACCGGAAGCGCGGGCAGGCCCGAGAGGATCAGATCGCAATAAAGGCGGCCAGCGCACAGCACTGCGCCCGCCTGTGCTGCCCCATCCATCACGCGATGGCCTTTCCTGTGGAATCAAACAGATGCATGTTGTCGAGATCTGCCGCCAGCGTGACATGTGCGCCCAGTTGCGGCGGCGTGCGTCCACTGGCCTGGGCAATCACCTCGCGCCCGCCAATATCGACATAGACAAGGGTCTGCGTGCCCAGCGGTTCCAGCACGCTGACAGTTCCGGAAAACACCCCGGGTCCGGGGCTGACCAGCAGATCATCAGGCCGGATGCCGACCGTCAAAGCCGTGTCATCGGGCAAGGACAGTTTCGCGGGCAAGGCCTGCCCGGCCAGATGCAGGGCCCCGCCCTGCCAGCGCGCGTCCAGCATGTTCATCGAGGGTGCGCCGATAAACTGGGCAACGAAGGTGTTTGCAGGCTTGTGGAACACCTCTGCCGGTGTGCCGATCTGCTGGATATGGCCATCCTTCATGATCACGATCCGGTCTGCCATGGTCATCGCCTCGACCTGATCATGGGTGACAAAGACAATCGTCGTGCCGACACGTTGATGCAGTTTCTTGATTTCAAGCCGCATCTGCGTGCGCAACTGTGCGTCCAGATTGGACAGCGGTTCATCAAACAGAAACACCGAAGGATCGCGCACCATCGCGCGGCCAATGGCAACGCGCTGGCGTTGTCCGCCCGAAAGCTGCGCGGGCTTGCGATCCAGATACTCGGTCATCGACAGGATCGCCGCCACTTCCTCGATGCGCTTTTCCTTGTCTGCCTTGGCCATTTTCGAGGTGCGCAACCCGAAGCCGATATTCTTGCGCACGCTCAGATGGGGATAGATCGCGTAATTCTGGAACACCATCGCGATGTTGCGCGCTTTCGGTTCCAGATGGTTCACCACGCGATCCCCGATCAGGATCTCGCCAGAGGTGACTTCTTCCAGCCCTGCGATCATCCGCAGCGTTGTCGATTTTCCGCAGCCCGAGGGGCCGACAAAGACGACAAATTCGCCATTGGCAATGTCAAGATTGATGGAATGCAGCACCTCGGTCTTGCCGTAAGCCTTGACGAGATTGCGAAGGGTTAAAGTGGCCATGGGTCAATCCTCGGTCAGGCGGAGAAAGGCCTGGTCGCAGGCCTGGTGTGCAGTGATCAGCCGCGCGGCGCGCGCCGTATGGGTGGCCCGCAATGCGCCCAGTTCCGTGCCGTAGCGCGCAAGCGCGGCATCCATGGGGGCGGGGGCAGGCCCGCCATGGCGCGTGCGCACCGCCACGAATTGCGCGGGCGCCACGGCTGTGGCGAAAGCCGCCGCTGACAGGGCGGGGGCGCGGCCGGTGCGGGCGCGGAACGCGGCATCAAACGCGCCATGACCGGCGCTGAGGGCCGTTCCCTGCGCGACAACCGCGCGCGCCGTATCTGCCGCGATTTCATGGGCCTCGCGGAAGCTGATCGCTTCAACGCGCACCAGTGTATCGGCAAGTTCGGTGATGGTGACGCAGGCGGCCTCCATATTCGCCGCAACCCGGTCCGAGCGCACCCGGCAGGCCGGGATCAGCGCGCGCAGCAGCGCCAGCACCCGCCCGCCCGATGCAAAGGCCGCGTATCCGGCAACCTGCACTTCGCCCTCACTGTCATTCATGTCCGTGAACGGGGTGTTGTGCATGGTGTTGATCACTGCGTCACAGCGGCCTGCGGTCATGCTGGCCAGATGGCGCAGATGTTCTATCGGGACAGGATTGCGCTTTTGCGGCATGATCGAGGAGATCTGCACCAGCGCATCGGGAACATGAAGCTGGCCGACCTCGAAGGCGGTCCAGAATTGCAGATCCTGCACCACACGGCCCAGATGCAGGAAGATCAGCTTGATCGCGGAATAAAGCCCGGTCACATAATCGACTGCGGCAATGCAGCCATATGAATTTTCAAGCGGCCCGTCGAAGCCAAGCAGTTCCGCCATGCGGTGCCGGTCGATGGGAAAGCCGCTGGTGGTAATTGCCGCCGCGCCCATCGGGCAATGATCCAGACCGGCGCGCGCCGCATCCAGCCGCGCCAGATCGCGCAACAGCACCTCGATCACAGCGCCAAGATAATGCCCCCATGTCGTCGGCTGGGCAGGCTGGCCATGGGTATAGGCCACGATCAGCGTGTCACGCTCGCGCCGGGCCGTGTCGATCAGGGCCTCTGCCAGCGCCATGGCCTGCATCTGCAACTGATCGGTCTGCGCGCGCAGCGCCATCTTGAAAACCGTGTGGTCCATGTCATTGCGCGAACGGGCCGTGTGCAAGGCTCCGGCCAGTTCTGCGCCAAGCCGCCGTTTCAGTTCCGCCTCGACCAGAAAGAAGTAATCCTCATATGCACCAGTATAGGTCAGCGTGGCGATATCGACCTCTGTGTCGATGGCAACCAGCGCATGGGCCAGCGCATGCGCGGTCGCGTCAGGCAGGATCGCGGTTTCCGCAAGCATGACCAGATGCGCCCTGTTGATCTCGCGGACATGGCCCGCGAAATGGGTCTTTGCGCCTTCAAACAGGGGTTCCAGCACTGTTTCGGCATAGACAGGGTCAGGAAAGGGGCGATCCTCTGTCATCCTTTCAGCCCTGCCATGGCGACGCCGCGAATGATGTAGCGTTGAAACAGCAGGAACACCATCAGCGTCGGAATGGTCGCCAGCGCTGCCCCGGTCATGATCAGTTCCCATTGCACCGATTGTTCGACCGAGAAGGTCGTCAGCCCCACGGGCAGCGTGTAAAGCGCCGAATCCGTGGTCACGATCAAGGGCCAGATGAAGGCCGTCCAGTTGCCAAGGAAGATGAAGATCGCAAGCGCGGACAATGCAGGAGTTACCAGCGGCATTGCCACCGACCACCAGATCTGGAACTCGTTCAGCCCGTCAATACGTGCCGCTTCCAGAAAATCATCTGGCACTGTCTCGAAGAACTGTTTCATCAGGAATGTCCCGAATGCGGTCATCAGCCCCGGAAACATGATCCCCCAGTAGCTGTTCAGCCAGCCGAAATGCAGGGACATCATGTACCATGGCAGGATCAGCATTTCCGTGGGGATCATCAGTGTCGACAGGATCGCGATGAAGATGAAATAGCGCCCGCGAAACCGGAATTTGCATAAGGTATAGCCCACCAGCGCATCAAAGAAGACGGCCGAAATGGTGGTCACGGTCGCAATGATGAGCGAATTGATGAACCATTGGATAAAACGCCCATCCGCAAGCACATAGATGTAATTCTCGAAAGTCGGTTCCCGCGGGATGATGTTGAGGTCAAACATCTCATGCGGATATTTGATCGAGGCCGACAGCATGTAGACAATCGGCATCACCATCACGATTGCGCCCATCGCCAGCAATGTCCAGCGTATGATCTGCACCGGATCGCGCGGGGGCTTGTAGGTGCTGCGCTGGCGCATCAACGCATCGGCGGAAGCCTTGATCTGGGTATCGCTCATGTTATCGGTCTCTCAGCAGGCGCAACTGCACAAGGCTGACGACAAGCAGCACCGTGAACAGGACCACAGTCTGCGCCGCCGCATAGCCCATCGTGTAGCTGGAAAAGGCTGTCTGATAGATCATCATCACCAGCGGCATCGTGGAATTGAGCGGTCCGCCGGGGTCGTTTGTGGTCATGTTGAAGACCTGATCGAAGATCCGCAGGAACCCGATCGAGGAGAACACGACCAGAAAGACGATTGTCGGCTTGAGCAGGGGCAAGGTGATCTCGCGCAGGATCGTCCAGTTGGAAACTCCGTCAATGCGCGCCGCCTCATAATAGCTGACGGGGATCGCGCGCAGCCCGGCCATGAAGATGATGATCTGGAAGCCAAGGCCTGCCCAGATCGCCGGGGCGAGGATCGAGGGCAGCGCATTGGTCGTCGAATTCAGGAATCTGACCTGCGAAAAGCCCAGCGATGACAGGATATTGTTGAACAACCCGATGGGAACAGGCTGGTAGAACCACCGCCAGACCCACGCCATCGCAACCGCCGTGGTCAGAAAGGGCAGGAAGTAAAGCGCGCGCAAGGTGCCATGCAGAAAGCGCGTCTTGTCCAGATGATAGGCAATCACAAAACTGATCACGAGCGAGATCGGTGTGCCGAGGATCAGATACATGAAGGTGTTGCGAAACACTTTCCAGAAAACGGGATCGTTGAACAACCGGATGTAATTGTCCAGCCCGGCCCAGCTGCGCGCGCCCAGCAGGTTCCAGTTCTGGAAACTCAGCAACATCGCATCGGCGGTCGGGTAGAACCGGATCACGACATAGAACAGGATCGGCAGGGCGAGGAATCCCCAGGCCCAGACCGTGCGTTTTCGCTCGATCGAGAGGCGGCTGTAGAGTTTCATCAGCATGTCTCCGGTCGGTGAGGGGTGGCAGATCAGGCCGCGCCCATGGGGCGCGGCATTCGGGCGGGCAGCACCCCGCCGCAAGCGATGGGCGTCAGTTGGCCGTCAGCCGGTCAATGATTTCCTGCTCAGCCTCTTGCGCGATGGTCAGGCTTTCGGCCGGGGACATCCCTTCCAGCAGCACGCGCTGCACGGCATCCATCAGCACCTGACGCTGCGCGGTTTCATCCACAAAAAGCGTCGTATGCGCAGAATCCAGCCCTTCGATGAACGGGCCAAAGACAGGATTGGCAAGGTTTTCTTCTGTCAGCGCCACGGATGGCCGCGCCGGCAACTCACCCACCACATCCAGCCACAGCTGCATCGCCTCTTCCGAGACGATGAATTCCATGAATTTCACCGCCGCGTCCTTGCGCTCACCCTGGGCGCGTTGGGTTATGGCGTTGATCCAGTAGCTGCCGTAATTGGCGGCCACACCATCGGCGCTGAGGGGCAGCGGGGCAACGCCCCAGTCCAGCCCGCGCGTTCCTTCCAGTGCTCCGATCCGGAATGACCCGTCAATATGCATCCCGGCGCGTCCGGCACGGAAGGCGGCCTGCGGCTCGTCCATGAACCCCGAGACGCTTACTTCCTCGGTCAGTTCCAGCCCGGTATAGAACTCGAATGCGGCAATGCCCTCGGGGGTGGCGTAATTGACAGTGCGGTAATTATCCAGATAGGGCTCGGCCCCGTGCTGGCGCGTCAGCACCTCGCGAAACCAGTGATGGTCCTGTGCATTCATGCCGGTCGTGATACCGACCTGCGTGATATTGCCGGAATTGTCGCGCACGGTCATGGCGCGGGCCATTTCGACCATTTCCTCAAGCGTTTCGGGCGGCGCATCAAACCCGGCCTCGGCCATCAGCCGGTTGTTGTAAAACAGCGCCAACGAGCGGACAGCAGTGGGAAGCGCCATATAGGCGCCATCGCGCTTCATCGCCTCGACCATCGGAAAGAACTCTGCCTCGATCATTTCTGGCGCAAATACATCACTTGGCAGGGGTTGCACCAGATCGGCATCCACATAGGCATCGAGCCAGCCATAGAACAGCTGCATCACATCTGGCCCCTGCCCGGCTGGAATGGCCGCCGCAAGGCGGGTGCGGTAATCGGCCAGCGGGAAGGTGGAATGACGCACGGTTATGCCGGGGTTTTCCTCCTGAAACCGCTCGATCAGCGTGTCCATGGCCTGAACGCGGGTGTCGAAAATATATTGCCAATACTCAATCTCGACAGCCTGTGCAGCCTGTGCCGCCATCAGCGTCGCAAGGCTCGTGGTGGCGCCCAGCGCCATGGTCTTGAAGCGTGTCATGGTCTTGTCCTCTCCGGTTGGCTGGCGGGGTCCGCCTGTTGGGTGATGGCCCGCTTGAAACCTGCGCCGGGCCTTCGATTTTGAGTTGAGTGTTGACGGCTTCGCGCCAAAGATCAATACTTAATTAAATTCTTTTGAGTTAAGTCCATGCCGACCCCGCGCAAGAACCAGATCGCCGGCACCAATGCCGAACGCACGAAAGCGCATAACCGCAAGGTCGTGCTGGGCTATGTGCAGTTGCATGATGGCGCAGGGCGGGCCGAAATTGCCCGCTCCAGCGGGCTGAGCACGCAGGCCGTCTCGAATCTGATTGCGGAACTGGAACAGGATGGGCTTGTGCTGCCCGCCGGGCGCAGGCGGTCGGCGCGTGGGCAGCCGCCGGTGCTGTATACTTTCAACCCGGCCGGCGCGACTGCGCTGGGTTTCGAAGTCCGCCCCGACGCGCTGGTCACGGCACTTACCGATCTTGCAGGCGAAATGCTGTGGCAGGCACATGCCGCCTTGCCGGCGTCAGACCCCGATTCGGTTTTCGCGGCCATGGCGCGCACCACGCAAGAGGCGCAGGCCCATAGCCCCGCGCCCCTTCTGGGCGCAGGTCTGGTGCTGCCCGGCCCGTTTGGTGTCGAGGGTCTGAGTGCCGCAGGTGCGACCGTGCTGCAGGGATGGGAGGGGCTGGACAACGCCGCCGCCCGCGCCGAACGCGCGCTCGGCCTGCCGGTGATTGTCGAAAAAGACGCGACCGCCGCCGCCATAGGCGAAGCGATGCGCGGCGCGGCGCAGGGGCTGGACAGTTTCTGCTATCTCTATTTCGGGGCCGGGCTGGGACTGGGTGTGATCAGTCAGGGCCAGCCCTTGCGCGGCGCCTTTGGCAATGCCGGCGAGATCGGGCATGTCATGGTCGTGCCCGACGGGCTGACCTGTGACTGCGGCAATCGCGGCTGTCTGGAACAATATGCCAGCCGCATGGCACTGCGCCGCTATCTTGCCGAACGCGGGTTGCTGTCACCTGCAACACCACGCGGCGGCGGCCAGACGGACCGCATTGCGCCAGACTTGCTGGCCTCAGGCGATCCGGGGCTGGCAGAGTGGCTGGATCAGGCGGCACATCTGCTCGCCCCTGTGATCGGAACGCTGGAGAATATCTTTGATCCGCAAGCCGTGGTGCTGGGGGGCGCACTGCCTGACAGCGTGCTGGACGCGCTTGTCGGCCGGCTTGATCTGCCGCGCGGGTCAGTTGCGCGCCGCGCCGAACGCAGCCATCCGCGCGTCTTGCGTGGTACGTCCGGCAGGATGACGGGCGCGCTTGGCGGTGCGGCCCTTGTTATCCATGACACGATCACGCCCCGGCTGGACGCCACTTCATGACGCCCCGCCCCCTGTCAAAGTTCAACAGAAAGGCCCCCTCATGCCCCTGACCGACGCTGCCCGCATAGAGGCGCAACGCCGCGCCCCCGAAGCCCTGCTTCTGTGGCGCGCGCTGCAGCCCTTGCGGGGCATTGTGCGATTCATGAACACGGGCGCGCATCCGGATGACGAAACCAGCGGCATGCTGGCAGCACTTGCGCTGCGCGACGGGCTGTCTGTTTCCTGCGCCTGCTCGACCCGCGGGGAAGGTGGGCAGAACGACCTTGGCCGCGAGGCAGGCACAGTTCTGGGAACCCTGCGCACAGCCGAAATGGCCCGCGCCTGCGATGTGCTGGGGCTGGAGATGCACTGGCTGTCTGAAAGCCCCGAAGACAGCATCACCGATTTCGGATTTTCGAAATCCGGCACCGAAACGCTGGCAAAATGGGGCCATGCCCGCACCCTGCGGCGTTTCGTGGAGATTATCCGCGCCGACCGGCCCGATATCATCTGCCCCACCTTTCTGGACAGCCCCGGCCAGCATGGCCATCACCGCGCCATGACACAGGCCGCCCATGAGGTGATCGCCGCTGCCGCCGATCCGGAATTTCAGGCCGAGGGCGCGCCATGGCAGGTCTCGAAGCTGTATCTGCCCGCATGGTCGGGCGCGGGCACTGCCTATGATGACGACCTGCCTCCGCCGCCCGAGACAATGCGCATTCCCGGCACCGGGTACGAGCCGCTTTCGGGGTGGAGCTGGGCTGAAATCGGCCAGCACTCGCGTGTCTTTCACGCCACGCAGGGCATGGGGCGCTGGGTCGGCCCGGAAGAAGGGCCGGGATGGCCGCTGCATCTGGCCTTCAGCACGGTTGGCCCGGATCAGGGCGCGATCACGGACAACCTGCCCGGCAGCTTTGCCGCCCTTGCCCCGGACCTGCCCCTTGCGGGCGATCTTGATGCGGCGCTTGGCCAGACTGTTGCCGCCTTTCCCGATCGCAGCGCGGTGCTGGCCGGGGCGGGTCAGGCGCTGCTGGCCTTGCGCGCGCTGCGCGCCGCCTGCCCCGAGGCGTTGGCCGATACCGTGTTGCACCGGCTGGCGCGGCTGGAAGGGCAGCTTGCCCATGTCATCCGGCTGTCTGCCGGGATACGGGTTGAAGGCCGGTTTGCCCCCGATATCGCCCGCCCCGGAACCTCGGTTTACGCAACTCTGACGCTCTACGCCCCGGCGCAAGGGCAGCTTGGCGCGCAGGCGCAATGGGTGATGCCGGCGGGCTGGAGTGAAGAGGCAGGACAGATCCTTATCCCTGCCGATGCACCCCCTGCCGACCCCTATCCGGTGCATCATGCCCCCGGTGGCCCGCAGGGGCCTGTCAATATCGCGCTGCGCCTGACAGTCGCAGGGGCAGAACTGACCATGCTGATGCCCCCTGAAACCCCGCTGCATGTGCTGCCCGCGGCCGAGGCCCGGGTTTCCCCCGATGCGGTCTTTGTCAACAAACGCGCCCCCCGCGCGCTGAGCCTGCGCCTGAGCGACGGCGCTGCCCTGCCCCCGCTGCCGGGATGGGACAGCACAGCCAGCACAGGCGGGCTGCACCTGACGCCGCCCGCTGATCCGGAACCCGGGCTGCACCAGCTTGGCATCACATTTGCGGGCAATCCGGCTATGGTGGCGACGCGCATCGACTATCCACATACCGGGCCGCTTGTGCATACTGCCCCTGCGGAGCTGCGCCTGCGCGTGGCGGATGTCGCGCTGGCGCCTGCGCGTGTGGGTTATATCGGCGGCGGGAATGACCGTGTCGATCACTGGATGCGCGCGATGGGTGCAGAGGTCGAAAGCCTGACAGACAGCGCGCTCGGGTCTGACAGCTTCGCTGGTCTGGACACGCTGGTGATCGGGATCTTTGCGATGAAGGCAAGGCCTGCGCTGGCAGCGGCCCTGCCTGCGCTGCATCAGTGGGTTGCACAGGGCGGCACGCTGGTCACGCTGTATCACCGGCCCTGGGACAACTGGACCCCTGATCAGACCCCGCCCGCGCGGCTGGAGATTGGCCAACCCTCGCTGCGCTGGCGCGTGACGGATGAAAGCGCACAGGTCACGCATCTGGCCCCGGATCATCCGGTGCTGACAGGCCCGAACCCGCTTGGCCCCGAGGACTGGGCAGGCTGGGTGAAGGAACGCGGCCTTTATTTTGCCAAAAGCTGGGACAGCGCCTATACCCCGCTGCTTGAAATGGCCGATCCGGAGGAAGCCCCGCATCGCGGCGCGCTGCTGTCGGCGGAGATCGGAAAAGGCCGCCACACGCATTGCGCGTTGATCGTGCATCTGCAGATGGAGGGCCTTGTGCCCGGCGGGTTCCGGCTGATGGCCAATATGATTGCGCCGCGCGTACCGCCGGTTGCCAGGCAACCCTAGGTGTCAAACGTTCCGCGCCCCGGCCCCGGCCCTGCCCTGCCCGATCCTGCCTGCCCCAAGACAGCCCCCCCGCGCGACAATCTGCGCGGGGGGGCATGGTTGCTGGCCGATATGGGGCTGAACATCTGGGCGCTTGCCATTGTCAAGGCGATGGGCGCCGAGTTTTCGGCGGTTCAGATCGTGTTCATCCGCGCCATGACCGGACTTGTGCTGCTGGCCCCGTTTCTGTGGCAGGGCCGTGCAGAGCTTCGCATGTCGCGCCCGGGGCTGCATCTGCTGCGTGTGCTTCTGTCAGCCACGGCCATCGTGACAAGCTTTTTCGCCATCGCGCGGCTGCCGCTGGCGCTGTTCACCGCGATCAGCTTCACGCGGCCCCTGATCCTGATGGCGATGGCAGCCTTGCTGTTGCGCGAACGCGTGCGCCCGGCCCATTGGCTGGCCGGAGGGGGTGGGCTGATCGGGGTTCTGGTGGCCGTGCAACCAGGCGCGCTGGCCGTGAATGCCGGATTATGGGCGCTGCTGATCACTGTTTTCGCAGGAACCGGGGCGGTTATCGTGACCCGCCAGATGCGGGGGGAACCCGCGCTGACGATGATGCTGGCCTATACTGGCGGGGTTGCTGCCGTCACTGCCTTGCCCGCGATCTGGACATGGCAGGCCCCCGGCGCGGCATGGCCAGTGCTGGTGCTGATCGGCGGCTTTGCGCAAGCCGCGCAATACTGTTTCCTGCGCGCGCATCACTGGGGCGAGGCGGGCGTGCTGGGGCCGTTGGGCTATGCTTCGCTGGTGCTGTCAACCGCAGTCGGCTATCTGTTTTTCGGGGAAGTGCCCACTGTCGCGATGATGGCAGGTGCGGCCATCATCATAATCGCAACCCTGGCGGTCGCGCGACGCTGAGGCGGGTGAATGCGCACCAGTCCGCGCACCCCCGCATTATTGCCCGGCGGGGATTCGCAGCATCCGAAACAGCAGATCCAGCGCTTCAGAAGGCGCGCGGGCGGTACCGAAATTCGCGTCATAGGCGCGCATGACGCTGCCATCGGCAAACAGCCCATAGAACGCAGCCATAAAGGCACGGCGAAACTCGGCATCGGGCGCGGCGAGGATCAGCGCATAGGGTTCATATGTGCGGAAGGTCGGGTGCAATTCGGCCGTGCAGCCCTGATGATCTTCGACATAGGCGCGCAGAATGTCGATATCTCCGAAATAATGGCGCAACTCTCCGGCGCAAAGGCGGGCGATCCCGTCTGCATGGCTGTGCACACCGATGCGGCACAAGGTGGTGTCGGGGGCGACCGGCAGCACACCGCGATCAGATTGCGCGCGGGCAAAGGCGGCCACAGCCGTTGTCCCTTCAAGCAGGCCCGCGCCGATGGCAACCTCGGCGCCCGGTTCGGCACAATCTGCCGCGTTGCGGGCCGCCTCTGTCAGGGGTTGCGCCGACGGATTGGTGACAAAGCCCCCATTGGCGATGAATATCAGCGGTGTGAAATCATGCCGCGCCGCGCGGGCGCGGGTGATCGTTGTCGGATCGCAGACCAGATCCAGCGCCAGATCAGGATCAAACCGATCGGTGGACGAAATCGCGACTTCCTCATATTGCCGTCCGGTCCGCGCCACGCCTTCGCGGCACAGATCGACCAGAAACCCCCGGAAGGCATCTGTCTCATCCCGCCAGGCGAAAGGCTTTGCATCGACACGCATCCCGATGCGCAGCACCGTCGTTTCCGACGCCAGCGGCCCTGGTGCCAGCACCAGAAGCGCCGCCACCAGGGCCGCCCCATGCCCGACCGCAAGTGGCACGGCCACCGACTGTGCCGCAGGCGCCCGCCGCCCAAGCCCCAGCAGCACCACAGCCACCAAGGCGAGAATCGCTGTCAGCACCGGATAGAGCTGCATATGCAACTGCAATGTCAGCGCATGCCGGAAATCGACAAAGTAGACGGCCAGCACCAGCCCTGCGAGCGCCATGACCCCGACAAAGACCACCGACACACCCAGGCGCGCGGATCTGCGCCATCCTTCCAGCCGGGCGATGGTGATCAGCGCGACAAACAGGCCGAACACCCCGCCCATCACCGCCTGTGCCGCCCAGAACCAACCTTCAGAACCTTCGATCCCGCGCAGCCAGAGCACGATTTTGCTGGCATCCCAGCCCAGCCGGATCGCATGCACCAGTGTCAGTTGCAGGCCATAGGCCAGCGCCACCGCCAGAAAGCAGATCAGAAACACCCCGATCAGCCCCGGCAAAACCGGGCCACGGCCCCGCCGATGGGTCTGCCTTGCCTGACTGCGCCCCAGCACCAGCCCGCCGACCAGCGCCGCCGTGCCATAAATCGTCAGCCCGCTGATGGCGAATTCAAGGCCCATTGCCCCCGGATCGAACGACCGCCCCACCGGATCGGCTATTCCCAGTTCTGCCGCAATGCGCTGCCAGCCCAAGGCGCGATACATCCCCGCAAGACCGCTGATCACAGGGACCAGCAGCACCAGCATCAGCAACCGATCGACAAGCGGGCTGGTATCGGCATCTTCGCGGTGAAGATCGTACAGCAGCGCCCGCAGCGGCCCGGCCGTCGGATGCGATGCATCCGGCAGCGCCGAGCGCTGGTCGATCAGCACGATCAGCGAACAGACCTCTCCGCACAGGCGTCTGATCTCTGCCACGCAGCGTTCCCAGCGTTCGCGCCGGATACGGCGCATTGCTGCCGCCTTGTCGGCGCTGACTTCGGCATCTGTCCAGCGGATCTCGTCATCCGAGAGCAGCGCCAGATCCTGCTCGACCGCGTTGATCTCGTCCATCACGCGCTCATGCCAGCGCGCCAGCGTTGGTGCTGCGGGAAAGACATCGGCAGCGGGCCAGACCCGATGATCACGCAGCCAGATCCGATAGGCGATGATCTTGGTCAACTGATCGGCCATTGCGGGCCGACTGACGCCCGAGCCAAGGATCTGATGCGCGGCTTCGACATGGGCGCGGATTGCCGCGCCGACAGGTTCCGAATTCGGGTCGGCCTGAAGCGCCGCATCCAGACTGTCAAGATCGATCGCCGCCATGCTCAGCCTGCGGTGCAGCGTTTCGGAACTGGTGGGAATACCGTAGCGCCCATGGGCAAAGCTGCGCAAACCCTGCTCGACCCGCTGGATCAGGGGGATGCGCATGGCAGCGACCATGGCCAGCGAGATCAGGATCGGAAATTCCGACCGCGTCTGCATGCTCTGGGCCTGGGTAAAGACGCTTGCCCCGGCTTCATCATCGCCAAGCACCAGCGGCACGGCCCCGCCGGTTGGACCAGTCGCCGTGATGGCCATGCCCTGAAACAGCTCCAGCACGGTGATGATCACCTGAAGCGCGGGCTGGAACACGCACAGCACCACGAAAACCAGTGTCACCACGCTGATATACAGCACCCGCGCATTGCGGTAGCGGCGCGGTTCCACAATGTCGGCCGGGGGCAGCCCGCGGATGCTGCGCTGATCATCGGACAGCCAGGAGGGTTCATCAAACTGGCGGCGCGCGGCTGCGATCACGATCAGCAGCCCGATGACGAAATACGCCACCCAGAACCAGTTCGCAGTCATTGTACCGCGCGATCTGTTCGGACGCGCCAGATCATGACGTTACAGACAGGTTTCGATTTTGGGGTTGCAAGGCGCGGACTGCGCCATAAGGCTGCCCCCGCCCAGAAGCGCCATCACTGTCAGGGCCGCTGCCAGTTTCCGTGCCATTCGTGTATCCCCCCGCCGCAAGAAAATTCAGCTTGCGACATAATAATACCCAAACTGGCATAAAATTGCCAGAAAACTGTTGCAGCGCCCCCCGATATTGTAAGCTTTACCTTATTTTGACCGTCAATCCGCCTTTCGGCCCTGCAAATGCTTGCGCAATTTCGACGGTGGTGCCTTTTTGCGGCCCTTGAACGGGTTTTTCGCGTTCTGGTTGCGCAGGAAAATCCGAATCGGTGTGCCGGGCATGTCGAAATGTGCGCGCAGGCCGTTCACAAGGTAGCGGGTATAGGCTGCGGGCAGATCATCGGGGTTGGAACACATCACCACAAAGCCCGGCGGGCGGGTCTTGGCCTGAGTCATGTAGCGCAGGCGAATCCGGTGGCCGCCGGGGGCGGGGGGCGGATGCGCCTCGATCATTGCACTCAGCCATTGGTTCAGACGCGCTGTCGGCACGCGCCGGTTCCAGACTTCATGCGCGCGCAGAACAGCGGCATGCAACCGATCCAGCCCCTTGCCGGTCTTGGCGGAAACTGTCACCAGCGGCGCGCCTTTCAGTTGCGGCAGAAGTTTCTCGAACCCCGTGCGCAGGGCTTTCAGCTTTTCCTGCTTGTCGTCTTCCAGATCCCATTTGTTCACGGCCACGACAACTGCGCGGCCCTCGGTTTCGACAAAATCGGCAATCCGCAGATCCTGCTGTTCAAAGGGAATCGCGGCATCCAGCAGGACCACCACAACCTCGGCAAAGCGCACGGCCCGCAACCCGTCAGCCACCGACAGTTTTTCGACCTTGTCCACCACGCGGGCTTTCTTGCGCATGCCTGCCGTGTCGAAAATCCGCGTCGGCGTGCCCAACCAGTCCAGCGAGATCGAAATCGAATCGCGTGTGATCCCGGCCTCGGGGCCGGTCAGCAGCCGGTCTTCGCCAAGGATCGTGTTGATCAGAGTGGATTTGCCCGCATTGGGCCGACCGATCACGGCAATCTGCAGCGGACGGCCCGCACTGGGAGTGAAATCCTCGGGGGCATCCTCATCGACATCCAGATCCGTCTGCGGTGCATCGGCCTCGGCCCTTTCGGCAAAGGCATCCGACAGCGGTCGCAGCATGTGATACAGCTCGTCTATCCCTTCGCCATGTTCAGCCGACAGGCGCAGGGGTTCGCCCAGCCCAAGGCTATAGGCATCCAGCACACCTGCCTCGCCCGCGCGGCCCTCGGCCTTGTTGGCACCCAGAATGACATGCGCGGCCCGCTTGCGCAGGATTTCCGCAAACATCTGATCCGTCGGGGTAATTCCACTGCGCGCATCGATCAGGAACAGGCAGATATCGGCCATGTCCACGGCCCGCTCTGTCAGGCGGCGCATCCGGCCCTGCAGGCTGTCATCCGTCACTTCTTCCAGCCCGGCCGTGTCGATCACGGTAAAGCGCAGATCGCCCAGACGTGCATCGCCTTCGCGCAGGTCGCGGGTGACGCCGGGCTGATCATCCACCAGCGCCAACCGCTTGCCAACAAGCCGGTTGAACAGTGTCGATTTGCCGACATTCGGGCGGCCAACGATCGCCAGTGTGAAACTCATCTTGTTCCATGCTCCAAAACGCAACCAGGGCCCCAAAGCTCGGGGCCCCGCTGCGCATACATCACTTTAACGCTCAGCGATAGGCCGCCAGTCGCCCGTCACGCGTCACCACATAAAGCGTGCCGCCCACGGCAATCGGCGCACTGGCGGCGCCTGCGCGCAATTCAGTCTGCGCCACCAACTCACCCGAGACCGGGTCGAAGCTGCGCAATACCCCGTCCCCGGACCCGACGATCAACCGCCCCCCGGCCAGCAGCGGGCCATAAAGCGCCACGATTTCGGCGCGTCTGCGCTCGCGCGTCTGGGTGAACAGGGGCATTTCTGCCCCCCAGACAAAGGCCCCGCTGCCCGCATCCAGGCGCACAAGCCGGTTGCGATCAGACATCAGGAAGACAGCGCCGCCCACTGGCCAGACCGGGCCATAGGCGGCTTCTTCTGCTGTCCAGATCGGCGACCCCGTGCGCCGGTCCAGCGCCATCACGCGGCCTGACTGGTTGCCCACAAACACAGTATCGCCCTGCACCACCGGGTCGCCTGTCACATCGGTTATGCTGGCATAGGCCACGCCCAGCCGCGTGCCCGCCACCGCGCGCCGCCAGACACGCTGCCCGGTATCGCGCCGTACCGCGATCAACTCGCCCGCCGGTGTGGGGAAGAGCACCAGATCACCGGCCACAGCCGGGGCAGCGCCACCCACCATGGACGACACGGTCGGCGCACCTTCGATCTGCCAATCTGCCTGTCCGGTCGCAGCGTCAAGCGCCCAGCCAGTGCTGTCCGCCGCGACCACATAGACCACACCGCCCGAAATCGTGGGTGGCGCGCTGAGTGCGGCATCAAAGCGGCGCGACCAGATTTCGGCCCCGCTGGCCAGATCCAGCGCCCAGAGCATGCCGAAGGCAGATGTCACGAACAGCTTGCCATCCGCGATCGCCAACCCCCCGCCGCTGGCGGAATCGGCACTGCGGGTGAACGCAGGCGTCAGATCGCGGGTCCAGACCACGTCGCCACTGGTTGACACGGCGGTCACCTGCGCGCGGCTGTCCAGTGTATAGATCAGACCACCGGCCGAAACGGGTTCTGCCGTGATCCCGTGCCGACGCCCCTCGCCCTGACCGATGGGCACCGACCACACCTGTTGCAGGGCGCCGCCAAGGCTGGGGTGAAGGTTGCGCGTAGACGGCGTTCCAAGCCGGTGCGTCCAGTCAGCGTTGGTTGCTGTCGCGGGCAGGCTGATCGGAACCGCGCGGTTGACCGGCACTTCACCCGCATTTTCGGCGAACGGCGCGCGCAGGGCAAAGCGTTCACCCTCGAGAATGAAATCGCGGTTACAGGCCGAGACAAGCATGGTCAGGGCAAGAAAAGTCGCGCCGATCCTGAAACTCACCAGTCTCTCCTATCACTTGCTGCGGGCCACCGCCTGAGCCTGCATATTCCCCCATGTCGCCCCGCGGCTGACATGGTTCCCTTATCCGACATCGCCGCCCAGCGCGACCACCAGTTGCGTTGCGCGACGGCGCAGCGCATCTGATACCTCGGACTGTGACAGCAAATCCGTCAGAATTTCAATGGCTGTTTCGGTATTGCCCTGCTCCAGTTGCAAGAGCGCCGACTGCTCCAGCGCCAGCGGGCGCATTGGCTGGCCCGGTTGTGCAAGCCGGTCCAGCACGGTGCGTCGTTCATCAACAGACAGCTCTGCCCCCCCGGAAATCACCCGTTTCAGCGCGGCAAGCTGACGTGTTGCCTCTGGCAGTGCGGTATCCTCGGCGGCGGCATTCAGCGCGTCCAGTGCTGTGGCGCGGTCGGTTTGCAGCAATTCGCCCGCGCGCAACAATTGCACCAGCCCGGACTGAGGGCCTGTCGTCTCGATCTGCTCGAGCGCCGTCAGACGATCCTGCGGGGCGTCATTTTCAAGCGCGGCCAGAACGGCGTCCCCGAAGGCTTCGGCACTGGCACGCTCTTGCGCCTTGCGCCACTCGTTCCAGGCCGTGCCACCGACGATCAGCACGATCGCAAGCACGGCAATCCAGCCATAGCGGCGCGCGAACCCCATGATCCGGTCACGGCGCAGTTCTTCTGTCACCTCGTTGATGAAACTGTCAGGATTGCTCACACACCACCTCTGTCAAGACCCGGACCGTCATAGCCCGAAGCACGCCACATTGCCAAGCCCTGCGCGCAGGGATTCACACCGCGTTGCCTGCACGGAATCGCGAGGGCACGCCCCATACCTTGAAATTCTGCGCTTGCAAAACTAATCTGAACTGGTCAGTTCAGCGTAAACACAGTACATTTCCCCCTACGCCCCTTTTCCGGAGTGGCCCGCATGCGTCTATTTCCTCTTGCGACAGCTCTGATCGTCACGCTTGCCCTGTATATCGGGATCATGCAGCGTGATGCGGCCCTTGGTTTTGCAGGTGTCGTCGCGGCAGAGGTGGAAGACAGCGCCGAAGACCCCGCGCCCGAGCGTGTTCGCGTGCGGGCGGCCCGTTCCAATGCGCAGCCAGTGGCCAGCACTGTGGTGTTGCGTGGCCGCACCGAAGCAATGCGCCAGGTCGAGATCCGGTCCGAGACGACAGGTCTTGTCATTTCCGATCCGCTGCGCCGCGGGGCCAGCATTTCCGCGGGCGACGCGCTGTGCGAAGTTGCCCCCGGTGTGCGCAAGGCCGCACTGGACGAAGCCGGCGCCCGGCTGAACGAGGCCGAGATCAACCTGCGCGCCGCCGAGGGCCTGTCAGAGAGCGGGTTTTCCAGCGATGTGCGTCTGGCCAATGCCCGCGCCGCCATGCAAACCGCACAGGCCGGGGTTGACCGCGCCGTCGAGGAAATGGCCCGGCTGGTCATGCATGCGCCGTTTGACGGCATTCTGGAAACCGACACTGCGGAACTGGGCAGCCTGCTGCAACCCGGTGCGATTTGCGCAACGCTGATCCAGCTTGACCCGATCAAGCTGGTCGGCTTTGCGACCGAGGCCCAGATTGATCTGCTGGAACAGGGCGCAGATGCGGGCGCGCGTCTGGCCTCGGGGCGCGAGGTTGTGGGACAGGTCAGTTTCATCGCGCGGTCGGCTGATCCGCAGACACGAACCTTCCGGGTGGATGTCACCATCCCCAACGCGGACGGGCGCATTCGTGACGGGCAAAGTGCGGATATCCTGATCCAGTCACAGGAACAGCGCGGGCATCTGCTGCCGGGGTCTGCGCTGACGCTCAATGATGCGGGCGAACTGGGTCTGCGGCTGGTCGATGAGGATGGATTGGTGAGCTTTGCGCCTGCCCGTATCCTGCGCGACACCGCCGATGGGATCTGGCTTGCCGATCTGCCGGATCAGATCAATGTCATCACTCTGGGGCAGGAATTCACCCGTGAAGGTGCCTATGTCCATGTCACATGGGCTGAAAACGCAGAAGGTGCCGAATGATCGGGATCGTTGGATGGGCGGCAAACCATGCGCGCATGGTCATGGCCATCATGGTCATGGTGCTGGTGGCAGGCACAGCCGCCTATATCAACCTGCCCAAGGAGGGCGAGCCCGATATCGAGGTGCCCGCCGTCATCATCACTGTGCCGTTTCCCGGTATTTCGGCTGTCGATGGCGAATCGATGCTGGTCAAGCCGATGGAATCCGAACTCGGCGATCTTGACGGGTTGAAAACCCTTAGTGCCTTTTCCGCCGATGGTTTTGCGGCGGCCGTGCTGGAATTCGAATTCGGCTGGGACAAGACCGCCACCATGGCCGATATCCGCGATGCCATGGGCCGCGCAGAAGGAAAATTCCCCGAAGGCGCGCAGAATTATTCGATTTCGGAAATCAACTTCTCGCAATTTCCGATCATCATCGTGGCTGTATCGGGCGATGTTTCGGAACGCACCCTGTTGCGCGCCACCCGCGATCTGCAAACCCGGATCGAGGGGCTGGACTCGGTTCTGGAAGCCGAAATCGCCGGTTCGCGTGATGAAATGGTCGAAGTGCTGATCGATCCGCTGAAACTGGAAGCCTATAACGTAACTGCCGGAGAGCTGGTCCGCGTGGTCACCGGCAACAACCAGCTTGTCGCCGCAGGCGAGGTCGAAAGCCGTTCCAGCGCCTTTTCAGTCACTGTGCCTTCCAGCTTTTCAAGCCCGGATGATATCTACCGGCTTCCGGTCAAGGTGAACGGGGATTCGGTGGTCACGCTGGGGGATCTTGCCGAAATCCGGCTGACCTTTGCCGACCGCACGGGCACGGCCCGCTTCAATGGCGATGCGAATCTTGCCATTCAGGTGGTCAAGCGCAAAGGCTTCAATGCCATTGACAGCTCTGCCGATGTCCGCGCCGCAATCGAGGCTGAGCGCGCCACCTGGCCCGAGGAATTGCAGGCCGCGATCCGCATCACGCCCACATTGGATACATCCATCCAGACCGGAGAGATGGTGACCCAGCTGGAAGGGTCGGTGATGACGGCCATCGCGCTGGTGATGATCGTGGTGCTGGCAGCACTTGGTGCGCGCTCTGCGCTGCTGGTCGGGCTTGCGATCCCGACCTCGTTTCTGCTGTGCTTCATCCTGCTGGGGCTGATGGATGTCGCTGTGTCCAATATCGTGATGTTCGGGCTGATCCTTGCGGTGGGCGTGCTGGTGGATGGCGCAGTGGTCGTGACCGAATATGCCGACAAGCGCCTTGCGGCAGGTGACGGGCCGATGCAGGCCTATGTGAAGGCAGCACGCCGGATGTTCTGGCCTGTGATCGCCTCGACCGCGACAACACTTTGCGCCTTTCTGCCGATGCTGTTCTGGCCGGGCGTCGCGGGCGAGTTCATGGGCATGTTGCCAATCACGCTGATCTTCGTTCTGTCGGCATCGCTGGTGGTGGCGCTGGTCTTTCTGCCTGTGCTGGGCGGGATTACGGGGCGGTTGGCGCGCAGGCTTGGCAATGTCACAACTGCGCTGACCCGTCTGCCGTGGCTGGCGCGGGTTCCCTTCGCGGCCGCCTCTGTCGCGGGTATGGGACTTGGCGCGCTTTTGCTGCTCAATCCCGGCTATCTGACCGGGGGCAGCACAGCCGCGCAATCCGTTGCGGAATTCCTGCCCGGTGCCGCGCTCATGGCACTGTCCGCGATGGGGATTTCCACGACCTTCGCGGCCATCGCGCCCCAGCGCAAGCCGCGCCGCATTCAGGCCGAACGGCGCTATTCGCCTGCGGGCCATATTGCCCGGCTGTTTGTCGGCAATCCAATCATGCCCATCGTTCTGGTCGTGGCGGTGGGGGCCTTCGTGATCGGCGTGTTCCAGTATTACGGCGAGAACAATCGCGGTGTCGAATTCTTCGTGGAAACAGAGCCTGAGCGCGGGATCATCTATGTGCGCGCGCGCGGCAACCTGTCGCTTGAGGAAAAAGATGCGCTGGTCCGGCAGGTCGAGGATGTCGTGCAAAGCGAGGACGGGGTTGCAACCGTCTTTGGCTTCGCCGGGGATGGCGGGCTGAACACCAACACGGCAGGCCAGGGTCCGCCCCGCGACGCGGTAGGTCAGGTCCAGTTCGAACTGACCCACTGGACAGACCGTCAGGGCAATCGTGACTTGCGCGGTCAGGCGATCCTTGACCGGCTGGAAACCCGGCTGGCCGAATTGCCCGGCTTCTTTGCCGAATTTCTGGTCCAGACAGGGGGACCGGCAGGCGCGAAACCGGTTCATCTGCGCCTGACCGGCGAGAGTTTTGAAGAGCTTGAATCGGCTGTCGAGACTGTGCGCGCCCATATGGGCCGCACGCCGGGGCTGTTCGATCTGGAAGACTCGCGCCCTGTGCCGGGGATCGACTGGCAGATCAATGTCGATACCGAAATGGCGGGCCGCTTTGGCGCCGATGTCGCCACGATCGGGGGCATGGTGCAGCTGGTGACACGCGGCCTGCTGCTGGACACGATGCGTGTCGATACATCCGAAGAGGAAATCGATATCCGCGTGCGCCTTCCCGAAGGCGACAGGCTGCTTTCGACCCTGGAGACGTTGCGCGTCCAGACCAATGCCGGGCTTGTGCCGCTGTCCAACTTCATCACCACGCGGACTGTGGCTTCGCGCGGGCAGATCGACCGTGTCGACCAGCAGCGCTACTTCGATGTGCTGGCAGATGTGCGGCCCAATCTGGTGCGGATCGTCGATGGCACTGGCGAGACGGTGCGCGTGCTCAGCCGATCCGATGTGGTTGCCCGCGAGCATGAGACGGGCTCGCCCGCCTATCAGCGCGTGCGCGAAACTCTCGCCGAGATCGAGGCGAATGGCTGGCGCCAGATCCCGATTACGGCGACTGAGCGGATTGCGGCGCTGACCGAATGGCTGGAAACCGAAGAGCCCTTGCCCGCCTCTATCGGGTGGGAATGGACAGGGGAACAGCAGGATCAGGAAGAAAGCACAGCCTTCCTGACGGTTGCCTTCTCGGCCGCGCTGGGGCTGATGTTCGTGATCCTGCTGACCCAGTTCAACAGTTTCTACAATTCTGTTCTGGTTCTTCTGGCGGTGATCCTGTCTTCGGCGGGTGTGCTGATCGGGATGCTGGTCATGGATCAGACATTCTC
>SKWJ01000456.1 GCA_007128995.1 Paracoccaceae bacterium | reverse complement strand
GCTTTGCCGCAGATTGATTCTCTGTAATCTGTCCGCGCTGTTGCTGATGGGTGGCGTTGTGCTGCACACCAGTCTTCAACAGACGGCACGGCTTGCCCAGCAGTTGCGCCCGCTAGAGATTGCGGCCCAGATCCTCGCGCAAGACATCGTTGAATCAGAAACCCTGCAGCAGGCACGCGCGCGTTTGGTTCACCAAGCCAAGGGCATGCCGCAGCTGGATCTGTTCCTTCTGGGTGCGGAAGGCCAGATCATTGCACGGACAGATGCTGTTGATACACGTCTATATCACCCCTTCTCGGTACTCCGCGCTCTGTTTCCGGCGTCAGGGCATCTTGCTTTCCTGTCAGATCCTCCGACGGGCCACAGTCTTGCTGAGATCGTGCGCCATGTCAGCCGGCAAGATTCAGATGGGGCAGGGCACACATCAACGGTCTGGATCGCCGAGTGCGAGCTTCTGCTTGTAGCACAGGCGCATATGGTATTCCCTGCGCACCAAGCTGCGACGCTTGTCGTGCTGTATCGTGACGATAGCACTACCGGAATCATCGCATCCGACTGGGCAAAGGTGCTACGGGGCATGCTTTTCGCAACGCTCTTGTTGATCGGTTTGAGCATTGCGCTGGCACGAACCATCACCAGACCATTGCAGGATCTGGCGCTGGCGGCCGATCTTGGCATGAGTGCCGGACCCGACAAGGCTGCCATCCAAGTCCGCGTTCACATCCCTGATCTATCTCAACGCCCTGACGAGATTGGAGATGTCTCGCGCACAATGCGCGGCCTTGTGAATGCTCTGTATGACCGTGTCGAAGCCCATGAGCGCTTTGCTGCAGATGTTGCGCATGAGATCAAGAATCCGCTGGCCTCTCTGCACGCGGCTGCAGGCGGCCTGCGCGCGGCCAGATCTGAAGTGCATTTCAACCGCCTTCTGGATGTCATCGAACTGGATGTCCGTCGCCTCGATCGGATTGTATCGGATACGGCCAATGCCTCGCGTCTGGATGCTGAACTTGTCATGCATGATCGGGAAGAGTTCGACCTCGTGGGTCTGCTCGACACACTTTGCGAGCATCTGGCGCAGCAAGCGCGCCTCAAGGGGGTGGACTTCATTAAATTCCTGCCGGAAGATCCCATCCGGATGACGGGGCTGCAAGAAAGGGTGGCACAGGTGTTTGTCAATCTGATCACGAATGCCATTTCGTTCTGCGGCTCTGGCGATGCTGTACGCGTCTGGGTGCAAGAACGCCAAGGCCGCGCCTTGGTCGTGGTGGAAGATACGGGGCCGGGTATTCCCGATTCTGCGCTGAAGGGGGTTTTCAAGCGATTCTACTCTCAGCGCCCGGAAGATCAATTCGGAACGCATTCCGGACTTGGTCTTGCGATTGCCAAACAGATCATAGAGGCACATCAGGGTGTGATCTGGGCAGAGAATATTCGCGTCATGGATGCAGATGCCGACAGCCCGCCATTGGGCACGCGGCTGGTCGTCGGTTTGCCGCTGTGACACCAAGCTACCGCTCGGCACGCATTCACGCTACCTCCGTCGCTTTTGACTGTGGGGGGTCTTATGCAGCAGCACTTTTGCTTGGAAAATCTGGTGCAGGGAAATCGGAACTCGGGGCAGAGTTGATCGGTCTGGGCGCGACTCTGGTTGCGGATGACCAGACCTGCCTGCACCGTGTTGGCAGCGAGATTCATCTTTCGGCACCAAAGCCGCTTCGTGGTCTGATCGAATTGAGGGGACTCGGAATTCTGAGTGTTCCATGCGTGGAGGCGGCGCGCCTTGTCGTGCTTGTCGATCTGGATGAGGCCGAAACGGAACGCATGCCCGAGCCCCGGTTCGCAGAGGTGCACGGTGTCTGCATTCCTCGGCTTCGCAAATGCCAAGGCCGTGCTTTTCCAGTCGGGTTGAAATACTATATCCTGTCACGGTCCGGGGAAGCATCAACGCCATGTCCGTCATAACGCAGATCACCACCAACGACCCCGAAGCGCCCAGAGTGGTGCTTGTGACCGGGCCATCCGGTGCCGGCCGCAGTACAGCTCTCAAGGCGCTTGAGGATATCGGGTTCGAGGCTATCGACAACATGCCGATCTCGCTTGTCCGCCCGCTTGTGTCTGCTGCGCTAGACCGCCCGTTGGCGCTGGTTCTGGACCCGCGCAACCGCGATTTTTCAGTTGATGCGTTGCTTGCACTTGTCGAGGATCTGGCCAGCTTGCGGCATATCACTTTTGATCTGGTCTATCTGGATTGCCCAGTCCCGGTTCTTGTCCGCCGTTTCTCGGAAACGCGCAGACGCCACCCGATAAGCCCCGAAGGCACTGCTCAGGAGGGTGTCGTTCTGGAAGCGCGATTGCTTGCGCCGGTGCGTTTGCGCGCTGATGTCCTGCTAGAGACCGAAACACTGACGCCGCATGATCTGCGGGCACAGGTTCAGGCCTTGTTTGCCAAACCATCCACACAGCCGATGCGCGTCCATATAGAGTCGTTTTCATTCAAGCGCGGCATCCCGACCGGGGTTGACCTGGTTTTTGATTGTCGTTTTCTTAGCAACCCGCATTGGCGAGATGAGTTACGTGCCCTTGATGGTCGTGATCCCCGAGTTGCAGAGTTCGTCTCTGCGGACCCGCGATTTGCGGAGTTTTTCGACAGGATGCGCGATCTGGTTGTATTTATGCTACCTGAATGCACGCAGGAGGGGAAGTCGCAACTGATCATCGGTTTCGGTTGTACCGGAGGGCAACACAGATCTGTTGCAATTGCGGAAAAAATGGCAAATGCGCTTGCACAGGCGCAATGGCAAGTGTCTAAACGACACAGGGAACTCGAACGCATCGCAGCTCAGGTTGCGCATGCAGGAAACGCGTAAGGTACGTTCGTGATCGGGATCGTAATCGTTGCTCATGGTGGCCTCGCGCGGGAATATTTGGCCGCGATCGAGCATGTCATAGGCAAGCAATGCGGGATTGCGGCCATCGCTATCGAATACGATCATGACCGTGCAACCAAGCAGGCCGAGATTGCAGCGGCAGCGGATGCTGTGGACAAGGGAACAGGTGTGGTGGTTGTCACCGACATGTTCGGTGGGTCGCCATCGAACCTGTCACTGCCCGCCTGTGCAGGACCTGATCGACGTATCTTGTATGGCGCAAACCTGCCGATGCTGATCAAACTGGCCAAATCCCGAGATCTGGATCTACAATCAGCCACGTCCGCCGCCTTACAGGCCGGGCGAAAATACATTAACTCTATCGAGGTGGGCCGCTGAGGCGGTGTGTCGGGATCACGTTACGGAATGATAGAATTCGAACTTGAGATATTGAACGAGAAAGGGCTTCACGCCCGCGCATCGGCCAAGTTTGTCGAGGTGGTCGAAGCCCATGACGCCTCGGCCGAGGTGATGAAGGACGGAATGAGTGTTCCCGGCGATTCGATCATGGGCTTGCTGATGCTGGCCGCGTCGCGCGGTACTCATATCACTGTGAAAGTGGACGGTGAAGATGAGGGCGCCTTGGCGCAGGCTTTGCGGACACTTGTGGCGGAGCGTTTCGGCGAGGGAATGTAGCAAGAATCTGCCGGTTCGCCTTGGGTAACACCTCTGTCATCAAACGTGAAAGCGCGGCATGTATCTTCCTTTGATGCCGCGCGTTAAGGAAGCTGATGCAGGCCAAGGGCACGTGCCAGCGTTTTATCGAGTCGTCGATGCGCTGTGTGCCCGAAAAAAAGGAAGTAACGAATGAGACATGTTAGTCATATCGCAATCGCAGCTGTCGTCGGCCTTATGGCGACAGGCGCTGCCGCAGGTGAATTCGGGAAAAGCGGCCCCGGAATGGCTGAACCCACAGTTCCACAGCCGACCCCGGTCGCACCCGCTCCGCAGTTCAGCTGGACCGGCGGTTACGCAGGTATCGGCGCAGGTTACGGGCGCATGAGCTTCAGCGGCCCGAGCAGCAGCGCAAGCAGCGGGACTGCGGGGCTGTTCGCCGGCTATCGTCAGGACATGGGTGGCTTCGTTTTGGGTGGTGAGGCGCTGGTCGTCCCGTCATCCTTTGGAAGCGCAACCATTCCGGGTGGTGATGACCTGGATTGGGGTGCATCTCTGATGGCCACTGCCGGTATGCCACTTGGTGCCGAGGGCCGCACATTGGGTTATGTCGGAATTGGTCCGTCGCTTCTGCGCTCCAGCGGTCCGGCCGGGTCAGAAAGCTCTGTCGGGGGCATGGCAACCCTCGGTGTCGACCACATGCTGACCGACCAGATCATGCTGCGTGGTGGTGTCAACTACACCGTCATCAACAATGTCGGTTCGTCCAATGTGAATACACGGACTGTCGGCGCGGGCGTGGGGCTTGGCTTCAAATTCTAAACCTGCCTGTCATCGCAAAAGCGAAACCCCTGCACAGATGTGCAGGGGTTTTGTGTTTGGGGGGGCTTTCTGGAACGCCTGTGCTCAGTCGTCCTCGCCCAGTTTGGGCGCCGCGCGGTAGACGACATCTGGGTGGCGCGAGAAATTGAACGGAGAGCGTACTCCCTTCAGACCGCCCATGTCCAAAGCAAGCTGTCTGGCCAGAACTTGCGGATCGGCAAAGACTTGCGCCATGTCGTTGATAGGTCCGGCAGGGACATTTTGCACCTCGCAGGCCTGGAGCAAGTCTGCCATTTGCCACATGCTGGTCTTTGCGCAAATTGCGTCAGAGAGCGCGGAACGATGCGCGACGCGCAGGGCATTTGTTGCGTAATCCGGATGCGCGGCCAGTTCGTCTAGACCCAGAAGCCCGCATAAGCGTCGATACTGCGCGTCATTTCCAGTTGCGATGATGATGTGGCCGTCGGCGCACGGAACCACCTGATATGGGGCGAGGTTGGGGTGAAAGTTTCCCAAACGCTCGGGGGCGTTGGCAGTTGCAAGAAAGTTCATCGCCTGATTGGCCATGATGGCCACGGCGCTGTCCATGAGCGCCATGTCGATATGTTGGCCCTGACCGGTTTTCGAACGTTCGTGCAGTGCAGCAAGAATCGCCGTGCTTGCATAGATACCGGTTATGATATCGGTGACAGCAACTCCGACCTTGTGCGGAGCGCCATCGGCTGGGCCTGTTACCGACATAAGCCCCGACATACCTTGTATGATATAGTCATACCCCGCACGTGTGGCATATGGGCCGGTCTGCCCGAAGCCCGTGATCGAACAATACACAAGCCCGGGATTGAGCGATGCAAGGCTGTTGTAATCAAGACCATATTTCTTCAGCCCGCCGACCTTGAAATTTTCGATGAGCACATCCGCGCCACTGACAAGCGCGCGCACTTTTTCTTGGCCTTCAGGAGTTCGGAAATCAGCAGTTACAGAGGATTTTCCCCGATTGGTCGCATGGAAATAGGCTGCTTCCGCTGTGCCGTCACGATCAATGAAAGGGGGGCCCCAGCGCCGCGTATCATCACCCTCGGGCGCTTCCACCTTGGTGACGGTCGCGCCAAGATCGGCAAAGATCTGGCCAGCCCAGGGGCCGGCCAGTATCCGAGCAAGCTCGACGACCCGGATGCCTTCAAGAGGCCCCGACATCAGTTTCAGACACCGAGCTTTTCGTTCAGCACACGCTCAAATTCAGCATAGGGCATATTGCTGAAAAGCTGGCCATTGATCACGAAGCTCGGGGTCGAACGAATCCCGTAAGTTTCGGCATTCTGCTGATAGAATTCAGTCAGAGCGAGCGCTTTGTCAGCATCTTCCAGACAGGCATTGACCTGCTCATCGTTCATCCCTGCCTGACGACCCAGACGCCGCAGATTGTTTGCAACCTGCGCCGGATCGGACGCGGCGGCCCAGGTGCTCTGGGTCTGATAGATCAGATCCAGCATGCCGTGATACCGCTCTTCACCGCCGCATCTGGCAACCATGGCCGCCCATAGTCCGTAGCGATCAAAATAGACTTCGCGCTTGAGGTAGAAAACCTGGCCTGTTTCGATGAAGTTTTCCTTGATCTGCTGAAATGCGCCTGCATTGAATGTCGCACAATGGGGGCAGGTCAGCGACGAATATTCAACCACCACAACCGGAGCATCGGGATTGCCCAGCGGCATATCGAGCGCGTGCAGTTCGGTGGTGCCGACATGGGTGGCTGTTTCGGCCACAGCCGGTCCGGATGGTTGCGAAACGTACCACCAAGCCCCGGCACCAAGCGTGGCTACAACGGCAATGGCTGGCACTAGCATCTTGTTCATGAGTGTTTCCCTTCGGGTTTACGCGCCTTCGATAAGACATTGCATGCCAGACGTTCAAGGGCTGTTCGCAAGCCTGCATCCTGCACGCCTTCGGTCGTAAGCTCTGCTTTTTGGCGAATGTCTTTCTTTGGCGCGGTTTCTTGCGATTTGGGTGCTGGGGCAAATTCGGCCTGCCCATCGGCAAAGCCCGTCGGTGCAGTCTGGGTTATTGTGATCCGTGCAATGGCGTTGTAGCCATAGCATGCATTCACCCTCTCGCGCAGTCTTGGCAGTTCCATTTGCAATGTGGGGGCTGCCGCGCCCGTTGTCAGCAAGGTCAGTGTCGCCCCCAGACCACCTTTGCCGTAGCTGATTTTCACCGGACGACAGCAGGCTGCGATCTCGGGTCCGGATACCTCGGCCCAATGCGTTAACAATCGAGAGACGGCAAACCCGCGCGTTTCGCCTGCCTTGCGTATCTGCGGCTCTACCAGCCGCGAGGCCGCCTCAAAGCCGCGCATGCGACGATTCAGAGAGGATAGGGACTTGAGGTTCTTTGCCATTTTTGTCGTATCAGACCTTGCACAGACTGCTGCAGACCTTACCCTTCACTGAGAGCAATTCCAGTGTGGTGGAATGACTTTTCCGTCTGAAGGCCATAACACATGCGTGACATTCAGGACAGAGAGATATCGGAACTGGTACTGGGCTGGTATGATCGCCATGCGCGGTCGTTGCCGTGGCGCGTGCCGCCAAACAGTCGCCTTACCCCGGACCCCTACCGTATCTGGCTGTCGGAAATCATGCTGCAACAGACCACGGTTGCTGCGGTCAAGGCCTACTTCCATCGTTTCACCGAACGCTGGCCATCGGTGATGGATCTGGCGGCCGCCGAGGATGCAGACGTCATGGCCGAGTGGGCGGGGCTTGGATATTATGCGCGCGCCCGCAACCTGCTTAAATCGGCGCGTATTGT
>SKWJ01000450.1 GCA_007128995.1 Paracoccaceae bacterium | reverse complement strand
TAACATATGGACGTTATGGGCAACCCCACCCTTTCCCTGACCCGAGAAGGAAACTGCATGCGCTTCACAATCGCTATCGACGGTCCTGCGGCGGCAGGAAAAGGGACGATCAGTCGGGCGCTGGCACGAAAATTCGGATTCAAGCATCTGGACACAGGCCTGCTGTACCGCGCGGTCGGGGCCAAGGGGGGCGATCCCGTTGCAATGGCGCGCAGCCTGGTGCCTGCCGATCTTGACCGTCCGGACCTGCGCAGTCTCAGCGCTGGAGAAGCCGCCAGCCGCATAGCGGCGCTGCCTGAGGTGCGCCAGGCGCTGGTTGAATTCCAGCGCGATTTTGCAAGACAGCAGGGCGGGGCGGTCCTTGATGGCCGAGATATCGGCACTGTCATCTGTCCAGAAGCTGACGTGAAGCTGTTTGTAACGGCCAGTCCTGAAACGCGCGCCCTGCGACGTTGGACAGAGTTGGGCGAGGGCACCTTCGAAGAGGTTTTGGATCAGGTTCGCACACGCGATGCGCGCGACATGGACCGCGCCGATGCCCCAATGCGCCCGGCAAACGATGCCAAGATTCTGGATACAACCGCGTTGAGCATTGACGCTGCCATAGCCCGCGCGATTGAAATTGTCGCCGCGCGGTACGTTCCATGATGCCGGCTGATACTTGAGATCATCGCCCGCGATAGGGTTCGACATATTGCAAGGCCATGTCCCAAGGAAAGAAGATCCAAGTATCCTGACTGACTTCGGTAATGAAGCTGTCGACCATATCGCGGCCCATGGGCTTGGCATAGACCGTTGCAAAATGGGCTTTTGGAAACATGTTGCGGACCAGCTCCAGCGTCTTGCCTGTGTCGACAAGGTCATCGATGATCAGGATACCTTCCCCCTGATCCCCCATCATGTCGGCTTGCGGAGCCTTGAGCACCTTGGCCTCTGCGCGAGACTGATGATCGTAGGATTTCACGCTGATCGTGTCGACCACGCGAATGTCCAGTTCACGCGAGATAATCATTGCCGGGGCCAGCCCGCCGCGGGTGATTGCAACGACGGCGCGCCACTGCCCGCCATCCGGGCCTTGTTTGTCAAGCCGCCAGGCAAGTGCGCGACTGTCTCGATGGATCTGGTCCCAACTGATGTGGAAGCCCTTTTCATGGGGGAGGCGATCGGTCATTATTGGCCCTCGGTCAGACTGGTTTGATATGCGCCTTGCTCAGGCGTCTTTCTTGCCGGTGACAACGTCGATGTCTGGTGCATCCACAGCTTTCATACCGACGACGTGATAGCCTGCGTCGACATGCAGGTTCTCGCCAGTCGTGCCTGATCCCAGATCCGACAGAAGATAGACTGCGGCCTTGCCAACCTCATCCTGCGTAACGTTGCGCCGCAGTGGTGAATTCAACTCGTTCCATTTCATGATATAACGAAAATCGCCGATTCCCGAGGCGGCGAGTGTCTTGATCGGGCCAGCAGAAATCGCATTGCACCGGATGCCGTCCTTGCCAAGATCTTCGGCAATATACTTGACCGAAGCTTCAAGCGCAGCCTTGGCCACGCCCATGACATTGTAATGCGGCATGACCTGTTCCGCACCATAATATGTCATGGTCAACAAGCTGCCCCCAGTGTTCATGATCCGCGCAGCGCGCTGGCAGACAGCCGTGAACGAATAGACAGAGATATCCATTGTCATGATGAAATTCTCGCGGCTGGTGTCGACATACCGACCGCGCAATTCGTTCTTGTCAGAGAAACCTATGGCATGAACAACGAAATCAATCTTCCCCCACAGGGATTCCAGTTCCGAGAAGAGTGTATCAAGCGACGCCATATCACTGACATCACACTCAAATACGCGCGGCGTTCCCAGCTTTTCGGCCAGCGGCAACACACGTTTTTTAAGCGCTTCGCCCTGATAGGAGAAGGCCAGTTCCGCACCGTGTTCGGATAGCTGTCTGGCAATTCCCCATGCAATAGATTTGTCATTTGCCAGCCCCATGATCAGGCCGCGCTTTCCGCTCATCAGTCCGTTCATGCTCTTCCCTAACCCAGCACTTCTTTTCCAGAGTTCTAGGACAAGCGTTGATGCGCCGCAAGCTTGTCTGTGATCGTACCATTTTGCATAAATGTCGACAGTTTACGACGCATTCTGAGAGTTTTGCATTTTGCAGGCTTGCGCAACCGCTTCAAATTGTTAAGACCTGTCGTAGTTGTGATATGCATGTGATTACCCAAGGCAGCAGCCACAAGGCTGTCTCAACCTTGGGGTGATCAACCGGAGGTCGTTTGGTTCAGAGGGATGGGATTTTCGCCGGAGATGATCCGTTTGCCATAGCCCGACGTTGGCTGGGTGAAGCGGAACTGACCGAGATCAATGATCCGAATGCGATTGCGCTTGCGACAGTGGATTCCGATGGCATGCCAAATGTCCGAATGGTGTTGCTGAAAGAGATCGGGGCAGCGCATTTCACCTTCTATACCAACTACGAAAGTAGCAAGGCACAGGAACTGGACTTTGCAAAGAAGGCGGCCTTTGTGGTACACTGGAAGTCTCTGCGTAGGCAAATGCGTGTCCGTGGACTGGTCAGCAAGGAGGACGGTGCCGAGGCCGACGCCTATTTCGCGTCGCGCTCGTTGAAAAGCAGGTTGGGTGCATGGGCATCGCGTCAGTCACGGCCGCTTGGTTCGCGTGCCGATCTGATGGCTGAAGTCGCACGGCAAACTGCGCGTCATGGGACAAACCCGGCGCGACCGCCATTTTGGGGCGGCTACCGAATTGAACCGACTGAATTTGAATTTTGGGCTGACGGCAGCTTTCGTCTGCATGACAGATTTCGGTGGTGCCGATCTGCTGCGGGTCAGACCTGGGAGGTAAAGAGGTTATCTCCATGACGCGACGAAGACGTATGCGGGGATATTGAGAGCAGGCAGATATCGTTTTGATATCTCATATTTTAGGCGCCATTGGCGGTATTTCGATTGAGTGAGACGGTGACAATGACCACAGAAACGCCGCGATCCGAAGTGATATTTGGGTTGGTGAAATGGTTCGACCCAGCAAAGGGCTTTGGCTTCATCCTGTCGGATGAATTTGAAGGAGATATTCTACTCCATGCCAATGCGCTCAGAAATTTTGGTCTGAGTTCGGTTTGCGAGCGGGCGCGCGTTCGCGTCAGTGTTCAGACAACCGCGCGCGGGTTGCAGACACAGGAAGTGTTCGAGGTGCTGCCTCCTGAAGACCTGATCGAGGACATGGACCTTCACGAAAGCGCGTTTGCGCCTGTTGATCTGACAATTGCTCTGGAACCAGCGCGGGTAAAGTGGTTCGATAAGATCAAAGGGTTCGGGTTCGCCAATGTGTTCGGAAAACCGGAGGATGTGTTTCTTCACATGGAAACGTTGCGGCGCTCTGGCATGGCGGACCTTCAACCAGGCGAAGCGATCGGGCTTCGCGTGACCGTTGGAGAGCGGGGAAGAATGGCAGTGTCTATAGAGCCTTGGGAAAGCGGTGTTTCCGGGCGCAAGAACTCGGCGACGATGGAATGACATGTCTTGGCAGGGCGCTGGCAGGTCTTTTCCTGCTGATGGCCGCCACGGCTGCACAGGCAGCTTGTGATGATGGGCAGGTCGATCTGCGCGGTCCTTGGGGGCAGGCGCGGTTTTCCGTCGAGATAGCGGATACAGAGGCATTGCGGGCGCAGGGCTTGATGCACCGTGAGCGTCTCGCGCGCTCTGCCGGGATGCTGTTTGTTTATGACGCCCCGACAGAGCCATCATTCTGGATGATGAACACCCTGATCCCGCTGGACATGATTTTTGTCGATCCAGAGGGCGTGGTTTCGCGTGTGCATGTCAATGCAATCCCGCATGACAGGACACCTATCCCCGGCGGGCCAAACGTGCTGATGGTGCTCGAGATCAACGGGGGGCTGGCTGAAATGTTTGGCATTTCGGAAGGCAGCGAAATGCGACACCCTCGGCTGGATCAAGCGCGCGCGGCCTGGCCCTGCGAGTAACTGAAAATAGTTTTTGAAGGGGCGGGTTTTCCTCTTTCCTCGACCGCCGAAGATAGATAAAGAGCGATCCAGTCGGGGCGTGGCGCAGCCTGGTAGCGCGACGGTTTTGGGTACCGTAGGTCGTAGGTTCGAATCCTGCCGCCCCGACCATCATCACCCAAAAAATTAAGGTCAGGCCTGCGAAAGGCCCTTTCGGCTATGTCTGCTGTCTCATATTGCGGCAGGCAATCTTCGCAAGATGCGGCCGATTGCGCACTGTTGTGCAAGGCTTCTTGACTTCGGCCTTGTATGGGGTCGAGAAAGCCTTATCTCCAGTACTGGAAAAGGGAGCGCGACAGATGCCAAAACTCATAAAGGTCTACATTCAACAGGTCTTGATAGGATTTGCCCTGTCGGCGGTCTTTACCGCTATCCTGATCTATTTCAACATCGCAAACCTGCAGCGGTTGCTGCTTGGGTCCAGTGACGGGTTGTTGGGGCTGTTTCTGATCTTCTTCTTCAACGGACTGGTCTTTGCGGGCGTTCAATTCGCTATTCGGATCATGCGGATGGGCCATGAAGATGATGACGATGATGATGATCGCGGACTGCCAGTACGCAGCTATATTCCGATCCCTATCCGCGTTTCGTCCCGCTGATCGTGGAGAGTGGCAGGCCCGCAGCAACCGTGATGGCGTGAATTTCCCGAGAGCCTGAAAAATCAGGTGGGCGCCAGATAGCAAGGCCAGGACCCTGCCAGAGCCAGCTCCCTCGGATATGCGTATCGGCCACTGGAAAAGGGCCAAACACGTGAAGAGCAGCACCTGCCTGAGTGTTAGATAAGTCGTGCTGTGATTTGGTACAAGGCCGTATCCTGACATTGACGCGAAATTCAAACACATCATTCTGCATAGATGTCTGACGCGCACGCTTCTTCTTCACGGGTTGCTCCGGGTTTCCTGCTGGCCCGAGGCGTCTGCCGCTTTCTGGTCAGCCTCGATTTTGCGCCCCTTGCCGAATTCAGTCCTGAACTAGGTTTGCGGGTCGATGTGATTGCGATCGGTCCGAAAGGCGAGATCTGGATCATCGAATGCAAATCTGGCCGCAGCGACTATATGTCTGACCGCAAGTGGCACCGGTATGTGCCCTGGTGCGACAGGTTTTTCTGGGCGGTAGATGCGACATTCCCAACCGACCTTCTGCCAGAGGAAACGGGTCTGATGATTGGTGACGCCTTTGGTGCGGAAATCTTGCGCCACCCGGTCGACAGCCCGTTGCCCGCAGCCCGGAGAAGGGCTTTGACGCGCGCATTTGGCCGGTGTTCTGCATTGCGGCTGGCGCGCGAGCTTGATCCGCAGACTGGACACCCGATAGAGTGACAAAGTGCCCAGAATAAGAGACCCGGCATTTCCGCCGGGTCGTCGCATGGACAGACGGGGTCGGTTACTCGCCCAGTTGTTCGCTCAGTTCGGCAAAGGCTGCTGTGAAGCCGATGAGCGACATGCTCAGCTCAACCACCTGGTCAGGTGCGGCAACAGGAACCAATGACCAGACGGCCGTTGCGCCCCGACGGAAAGCGTCGACCTCTTCCGTAGTGAAGCCGACCCGCGCGATGCACCCGATCGCTGTGCAGAAGGTGAAGGGATACCGCTTCGCCGCTCCGCCATCAACCTGCATCACGAGTTGCGCCGTCAAGAGTGTTTCCAACGGTGTCAGGATCGTTGCGCCGGCTGCGGCTTCTTGTCCCGGTGGCAATGGGAACATCGTGATTTCTGCCGTGGCGTTGCCTTCTGCGTCCCGCAGAAGTTGGTACATCTGGCAGGGATCCGCTTCATCCGCAAGGCGAACGCAGACCATCTCCCAATCGCCATGGGTATTGCCGATATAGCTTTCCCCATCGCCTTCTGGGCTGACAATTTCGCCAGTTGACAAGCCGCTCAGGGGCGAGTCGGTGGCATCGCTTGTCTGGGCGCTTGCGACTGCACCAAACATTGACAGTGCTGCGACCGCTGCCGCAGTGGTGAAAAAGCCTGTACCTGTCTGTCTCATACGCGTTCCTTCACGTCTTGATGTCTATACCTTGCTTCGTAACATGGAGGCATCACACTGTCAGTCGCAAAAATACGTTCTGCCGGGATGTGAAAGCCCGTGACGCATCGGGCGCAGAAAGCTTGGCGGTTGCTCTTTCAGCGGACATGTCAGCGCTGTCTTGCACCAAAAAATAAGGGCCCGAAGGCCCTTATCTCAATTTCTTTTTTTCGCTCCCTGTCGGACCGGCCGACGAATTGGGGTGACCGTAGGCGGAAATTCATGATGCGTCAACTGGATTTTTAGGTCCAGATAAGCCGCAGCTTTGATATGTGTTTTCAGTCATTTGAACACTCTGTACCACCGCAGTGCCAATGCAAAAAAGGCTGCACCTTTCGATGCAGCCAGTCTGACAGGGAGGAGGGCGCAACCGAGAAAAGAGTCTAGGCTGCGCATTTAAACCTTAAGATGATTGTCTTAAGAACTGCTTACAATCTCACGTGTTTTCTGTGTTTTAGCAAAGTGCCGTGAGCGTCAGACAGTGTGTGTCCTGTGCGGTGCAGTCATCGTGATTTTGCATCAGTCCCTCATCTGTGTTCCGGATTGAGCGCATCGCCTGTTTTGGGGTCGTGACGCACCGAGAGACTGCGCGCCAAGCTGGATGGCCGGGCCAATTCCATAGGGCGGTCTGTCGTCCCGCTTTCGTGCCGCATTGGTTCGTTGCGTGTCCGGCCATTTCGCGGTAAGCGCCTGCTCTGTTGCCAATGGAGAGCGCCCCATGAAATTTCTTGATCTTGCAAAGGTCCATATCCGCTCGGGCGGGGGTGGGTCGGGCTGCGTTTCCTTTCGCCGCGAGAAATTCATCGAATATGGTGGCCCCGATGGAGGTGACGGGGGGCGCGGCGGCGATGTCTGGGCTGAAGTTGTTGATGGGTTGAACACACTGATCGACTTTCGGTTTCAGCAACATTTTTTTGCCAATTCCGGACAACCGGGAATGGGCAAGGGCAGGACTGGCAAGGATGGAGCATCGGTCACGTTGCGTGTCCCTGTCGGAACCGAGATCCTTGATGAGGATCAGGAAACCGTAATTGCCGATCTGACCGAGATCGGCCAACGCATCCTGCTGGCCAAAGGCGGCAATGGTGGCTGGGGCAATCTTCAGTTCAAATCCGCGACCAATCAGGCGCCGCGCCGGGC
>SKWJ01000287.1 GCA_007128995.1 Paracoccaceae bacterium | reverse complement strand
CGGGGAAGAGGCTTTCTGGGGTCAGGATCGGCTTGATTTTCTGGCAGCCCATCTGGGCGTCAGGCAGTAAACCACGAAAAAGGCCCTGCACGCCTGGTGCAGGGCCAAGATCCGCAAGATAGCAGTCAGGGTCAGGCAGCTTCGGCCTCCGCCGCTGCAGCCGCATGGCGGCGCTCACTCTCTTCGCGCGAAAGGGCCACCGACGTGCGAACGCCCTTGCCGACAAATTCCATGAGCCCTGCAACCACCCGTTCGTTCGGGTCAATGCCTGCACAGCTCAGCACTTCCCGCCCGTCGCGTGACCGCGCCCAGCGCGCAATCTGTTCCGGCCCATTCCCGTATTTCTTGTTGTCGGCAATCGCATCATCGAGTGCGGCAAGTACCACAGCCGCAAACAACTTGCGTGCCCGTGCACCTTGCTCATGCGTAAATGCCGTTCCATCCGCCGCGTCAAACATCCAGTTGTCCTTATATTCTTGCTCTTGCATTTTCGGGTTCGGCCTGCATACGCCTTTTCCTACCCGATTCGCTACACCTGATACGCATACCACCTATGCATAAAACGCATACCAGCATTTGTTTGCCAGAGCTATCGTGTTCTTGTGCATACCCACCAAGCGCGATATAGGAAATCACTTTCAAACATCAAGTCGCGCGCAAGGTTCTTCATGCCCAAGATCAATGGTAACGAAATTCGCCCAGGCAATGTTCTGGAACATGATGGCGGGCTCTGGGCCGCAGTCAAGGTCAGCCATGTGAAACCGGGAAAAGGCGGGGCCTTTGCCCAAGTCGAACTGAAGAACCTGCGCGATGGTCGGAAACTGAACGAGCGGTTCCGTTCGGATGACAAGGTCGAGCGGGTTCGGCTGGAACAGAAAGACCAGCAGTTTCTGTACGAAACAGATGGACGTCTGGTTGTCATGGACATGGAAACCTTTGAGCAGGTCGAACTGGACGCGGAATTGCTGGGTGAACGTCGCCCCTTCCTGCAGGACGGAATGACGGTCACGGTCGAATATTATGGCGAGGAAGCGTTGAACATGGCGCTGCCGCAGAAGGTGATCTGCAAGATTGTCGAAACAGAACCCGTCGTGAAAGGTCAGACAGCGGCCAACAGCTTCAAGCCTGCCGTTCTTGATAACGGACTGCGGGTGCTGGTTCCCCCATTCGTCGGACAGGACGAAGATATCGTCGTAAATACTGAGACATTCGAATACTCCGAACGCGCCTGAGCGAAATTCACCACCTCACGCGATTGTTGTTGCCGCAAGTGCATTGCGTGGCTTATCCACGGTTGTGACCGACCCTTGGAGACAGTCATGCGTTGCGTCCTTATCGCAGTTGCCCTTTTTTTTGCACCGCTTGCGGCGCTTGCGCAGGGCGATGAGGCGCGGCTGATCTGGGAACACGGCATAGGGCAAGACGCAACCGCCCAACTTGTCATCAGGGATGCGGACGGCGCACAGCTCTTGGTATTGCAGCATTCAGTTGAAGCCGATACCCGTCAAGACACCATCACGCTTCCACCACTTCCCAGAGCAGCCACCACTGCTCAGGCCGGCATCGTCGCAAACGGACGTGTGGTCATGCAAAGTCAGCTTCGGCCCATCTCGAACCGCAGCGCAAACGGTCTGGAACTGCGCCTGGAGGAGAACCTGGCGCTCGGATTTCACGGCTTCTGGGTCTGCGAGGATGGCACGGCACTCCGGACCACCCAGCAACCAGACGCCATAGCGATGCACATCAATGGAACAAAAACGCTGTTTCATGATGATCCCGCGCACCCTGGCCAAGCCAGTGCCAACGACGGACAGAAATGGCAAGTGAGCGCAGATGTGGCCACACTCATCCGACCGGATCTCGGCGCCCTCGACTGTCAGCCCAGCCTGTTTCGGCCAATCCTGCCGCTTGAGGCGCGCGCGCATCTTGATCGCTGGCGTGTGAATATCGGTCTGGACGAAACACGGCTTGCACTTCCGGATAGGGAAATCGAAACCTTTGCAACGTCAGATCTGAGCCCACTTGCCCCCCGCGATGGCGAAATCAGGTTTGAGACGTCACGCCTTACCCTTCGCCTGCAGGATGCACGATGTAGACTTGAACATATCGATATGCCGTTTCCCTTGACAGCGCAGCTTGCTCTTGACGACGCTGACGCTCTGCTTGGCGGCTGTGCCGGGTCCCCGCTACAGCTTATTGATGAAGGGCGCTGGGTCGTGACCAGCATTTTCGGGCACACTCTCAGGCCAGTTGGAGATAGCCCGGCACCCGAAATGACCCTTCAGATCGCAGGACAAGAAGTGGCAGGGCGCGGGACGTGTAACAGATATGTCGGGACAATCGGAATCGAAGAGGGACGACTGGGTATCTCGGACCTTGGGACCACACGACTTGCCTGCCCTTTGAACAAGCAGCATCTGGAGCTTCGTTTCCTTGACGCGCTTGAAGTCACGACTGGCTTTGACCTCAGCCACGACGATATACTGGTTCTGCGCGCCGGGCCGATCCCTGCGCTGACAGCGCGGCGCAGGTAATGCCAACCTGTGCGCGAAGCAGTCAAAACACAGGTTGCGAGCCAGTTTCCTTCACCGCTTCCATCACGACATGAGTGGATGTCGATGTGATATGTGGCAAACCGGAAATATGCTCGGCCAGGACCCTGCGATAGGACGCGATATCACGGCTACGGACCTTTAGAAGATAATCAAACGAGCCGGCAATCAGGTGACATTCCTCAATCTCCGGGATCTTGCGCACAGCCGCATTGAACGCGCCAAGCGCCATTTCGCGGGTATCAGACAGCTTTATCTCGACAAAGGCAATATGTGCGACATTGATCTGATGCGGATCAATCAGGGCACGATAGCCTGTGATCACTCCTTCTTTTTCCAATCGCCGCAACCGCGCCTGTGTAGGCGACTTCGTCAGGCCGATTCGGCCCGCGAGTTCCGTGACGCTCATCCGTCCATCAACAGCGAGTTGCCGCAGAATCGCATGGTCGAAGCTGTCAAGCTGTATGCGGGCCATTTTCCTGTTCTTTCTATAAGGCATAGTCATTAAGTCTGCATATTGCGGAAAGTCAGGCAGACTTCAAACAATTTTTCTGCGAAAATAAGGGCATCTTCCTGTCAGGAGACATGCGATGTCATTTGCCACCCCTGCCCCTTTGCCAGCATCGATAACGCATGACCATCTGCGCGATAACGCAGCATGCATCGAGTGGGCGCAGTCATTTGCTGGCCTTGACGCCGCCGCCCGCACACAGATTGCGCAAAACGCAACTGATCTGGTTAAAGGCATTCGCAAGGCCGACTCACCAGGATTGATGGAAGTGTTCCTTGCCGAGTACGGCCTGTCAACTGAAGAGGGCATTGCGCTCATGTGCTTGGCTGAAGCGCTGTTGCGTGTGCCCGATGCAGAAACCATGGATGAGTTGATCGAGGACAAGATAGCGCCGTCGGACTGGGGGCGGCACTTGGGCAAATCTTCGTCCAGCCTTGTCAACGCATCGACATGGGCACTCATGCTGACTGGGCGCGTGCTGGACGAACGCGGGCGCAGCGCCGCGCAAACCTTGCGCGGTGCCATCAAACGTTTGGGTGAACCTGTCATCCGCACAGCCGTCGGCCGCGCGATGAAGGAGATGGGCCGCCAATTTGTCCTGGGTGAGACGATCGACACGGCCCTGACCCGCGCGCGAAGCCTTGAAGCCCGGGGCTATAGCTATTCCTATGACATGCTGGGCGAAGCCGCGCGCACGATGACAGATGCGAAAGAATACCACGTTGCCTACGCCCGCGCGATCCGTGCGATCGGAGCGCGCGCCACGGGCAACGATATCCGCAGCAATCCCGGCATTTCAGTCAAGCTTTCTGCACTGCACCCGCGCTATGAGATGGCGCAGCATGATCGGGTGATGGCAGAGCTTGTCCCTCGGCTGCGCGAATTGGCCCGGCTGGCATGTGGCCTTGGCCTTGGGTTCAACATTGACGCAGAAGAGGCAGATCGCCTGGCACTCTCGCTGGAAGTTATCGGCGCGGTTCTGGCAGATCCCGCATTGGAAGGGTGGGACGGTTTTGGCGTTGTCGTACAGGCATACGGGCCGCGCGCAGGCGATGTGATCGACTGGCTGGACACAACCGCGGAGGCACTGGATCGCAAGTTGATGGTGCGGCTGGTGAAAGGGGCCTATTGGGATACGGAAATCAAGCGCGCGCAGGTGCTTGGGCTGGATGGGTTCCCGGTACTGACCCAGAAGGTCGCAACTGATGTGAATTACATCGCCTGCGCACGCAAACTGCTGCACGCCCGCAGTCGGATCTACCCGCAATTCGCCACGCATAATGCGCATACAGTGGCCGCCATCCTGCATATGGCCGAAGAAATGGGCGTCAATGCGCTGGACTATGAATTCCAACGCCTGCATGGCATGGGCGAAAAGCTTCATGATCTGGTTCTCAACAAAAACGGCACCCGGTGCCGGATCTATGCTCCGGTTGGTGCCCATAAGGATCTGCTGGCCTATCTGGTCCGGCGGCTGCTGGAAAACGGTGCAAATTCGTCTTTCGTCAACCAGATTGTGGATGAAGCAGTCCCGCCTCAGGTGGTGGCTGCCTGCCCATTCACGGCACTTCAGGCGCTGCCGCAGGGGCGCAATCCGAAACTGGCATCAGGTCCAGACTTGTTCGGGGTGGGCCGACGCAATGCCCGCGGTTGGGATCTGACCTGTGCCCGTGATCTTGAAGAAATCGCGTCAGCGCGCGAAGCATTCAAAGACAAGGCATTTCACGCCAGCCCGCTGATTGCCGGTGATCCGGAAGGTGATGCAAGCTACGACGCCGTAAACCCTGCGCAGCCCGGTGATATTGTCGGGACAGTGACCAAGGCCACCCCGCAGGACGTAGCGACAGCCCTCGAAGCAGCACGCCCTTGGCAGGCAGATGTCAGTCTGCGGGCAGATATTCTCAGGCGCGCAGCGGATCTCTACGAGGCGAATTTCGGACAGATCTTTGCAATCTTGGCGCGGGAAGCAGGGAAAACACAGGCAGATGCAGTCGGCGAATTGCGCGAGGCCGTGGACTTTCTGCGTTTCTACGCCAATGAAGCACATAATCTGAAGGCGCCCGCGCGCGGGGTATTCACCTGTATCAGCCCGTGGAACTTCCCGCTCGCCATCTTTACCGGTCAGATAGCAGGGGCCTTGGCATCGGGCAATGGCGTGCTAGCCAAACCCGCCGAACAGACCCCGCTGATTGCCCATCTGGCCACTACATTGCTGCACAAAGCGGGTGTCCCCCGCGAGGTGCTTCAACTGCTGCCCGGTGACGGTCCAGAGGTTGGCGCTGCGCTGACATCGGATGCGCGTGTTTCGGGCGTTGCCTTTACCGGTTCTACGGCAACCGCGCTGGCGATCAGACGGACCATGGCGGCCCATCTGTCCCCCGGCGCACCACTGATCGCCGAAACAGGCGGGCTTAATGCCATGATTGTGGACAGCACGGCCCTGCCGGAACAGGCCGTGCGCGATGTGCTTGCGTCCAGCTTCCAGTCTGCAGGGCAACGCTGCTCGGCCTTGCGCTGCCTCTATGTGCAGGAAGACATCGCTGCAGAGTTTCAAGCCATGCTGTTCGGAGCGATGGATGAGTTATGCCTTGGGGACCCGTGGCACCTTGCGACCGATAGCGGCCCGGTGATTGATGCACGCGCACATGACGAGATCAGCGCCTATATTCGCCGAGCGCGCGAGGACGGTCGCGTCCTGCACGAGTTGACCGTACCAAAAGAGGGTTACTTTGTTCCACCCGTGGTCATTCGTGTTGCTGGCATCTCTGAGCTGGAGCGCGAAGTTTTCGGCCCGGTTCTGCATCTGGCGACCTACAAGGCATCAGAGCTTGACCGGGTGATCGATGACATAAATGCAACGGGATATGGGCTCACATTCGGGCTGCACACCCGGATCGACACGCGGGTGCAACATATTGTCGAGAAGGTTCAGGCTGGCAACATCTATGTCAATCGCAACCAGATCGGCGCGGTCGTCGGCAGTCAGCCCTTTGGCGGAGAGGGGCTGTCAGGCACAGGTCCGAAGGCTGGTGGGCCGCATTATCTGTCGCGCTTCACACAGCAGAAAGCCCCCAAAAGCGACAGCCCTGCACAGCCGAGCGGGCCGCCAAAGCTCAACGCTCCACTGCGCCGCCCCGACCTGCCCGATGTCCAAGAAATGCCCGGTCCGACCGGCGAATCCAACCGGCTACGCCATTCCCATCGCGCCCCCCTGCTCTGCCTTGGCCCGGGCAAAGACCTTGCACAGTCACAAGCACGCGCGGTCGAGGCATTGGGCGGCCTGGCCGCCGTGCATGATGGACTTCCCCAAGGTCTGGACAATTTGGATGGGTTCGGAGGCATCCTGTTCTGGGGGCCGGAATCACAGGCACAGGAAATTGTGCAGGCCCTTGCGCAACGTGACGGCCCAATCCTGCCGCTGATAACCGACATGCCAGATACTGCGCATGTCTTGCTCGAGCGGCATCTCTGCGTCGATACCACGGCCTCTGGCGGCAATGCGCAATTGCTGGCCGCGATGGGGGAGTGACGCCACAATCGCCGCGGATGCGCAGCGCAGGCCACCCGCGAAAGAACCCGGGCACTGCATCTGGATAGCGGCGGCCGGGATATAGTTCGCATTTCCGCGCCCCGCACCAGCAAGCATATGGCACGCCCAAGCGGACGTGGCGCAGCAACGCCGATTTTGTCATGCCGCGAGAGTACAGAAAAACCTACTCAGCGGCTTCCTGTGAATTTGCTTCAATTTCTGCTGCGCGACGCTCGACCTGCTCGACGATATGCTCGATCATCTGATCGTTGCCGAGCTTGTGGCTCTGCTTGCCTGCAAGATACACCATGCCCGATCCTGCACCGCCGCCGGTAAAGCCGACATCGGTCATCAGCGCCTCGCCCGCACCGTTGACCACGCAACCGATGATCGACAGGCTCATGGGGGTCTTGATATGCGCAAGCCGCTCTTCGAGCGCAGTTACAGTCTTGATCACGTCAAACCCCTGCCGCGCGCAGGACGGGCAGGAAATGATGTTCACCCCGCGATGACGTAGCCCAAGCGCCTTGAGAATCTCATACCCGATCTTGACCTCTTCGACCGGGTCTGCAGAAAGCGAAACACGGATCGTATCGCCGATGCCCATCCAAAGAAGATTACCCAGTCCGATCGCGGAT
>SKWJ01000243.1 GCA_007128995.1 Paracoccaceae bacterium | reverse complement strand
CTCGCCCGGCCAGCCTTGATCCAGCAAGTCCCGCACTGTGAAGAAATTGCCAAGGGACTTGGACATTTTCTTGCCTTCGACCAGCAGCATCTCATTATGCAGCCAGTAGCGCGCAAAACTCGCATCGGGATAGGCGCAGCAGCTTTGTGCGATCTCATTCTCGTGATGCGGAAACATCAGATCATTGCCACCGCCATGAATGTCAAAGGACGGGCCGAGAAGCTCATGGCTCATGGCCGAGCATTCAATATGCCAGCCCGGTCGGCCCCGACCCCAGGGGCTTTGCCAGCCCGGCGCTGCTTCATCAGAGGGCTTCCAGAGCACGAAATCCATCGGATCATCTTTATAGGGTGCCACCTCGACCCGGGCACCCGCGACCATGTCATCCATCGAACGGCCAGAAAGACGTCCGTATTCGGGGTATGACCGCACTTTGAACAGTACATGGCCCGCAACTTCATACGCATGCCCCTTGGCGATAAGCCGCTCGATCATCGCGATCATCTGCGCGATATAGGCTGTGGCGCGCGGCAAATGCGTCGGGGTCAGATTGCCGAGCGCGCCCATATCCTGAAGATACCAGTCGATCGTCTCAGCGGTGATGTCGGAAATCGACCGCCCGGTTTCTGCCGCGCGGGCGTTGATCTTGTCATCGACATCGGTGAAATTGCGGACATAGGTCACATGATGCGGCCCATAGACATGGCGCATGAAACGAAACAACACATCGAACACAATCACATTGCGCGCATTGCCCAGATGCGCACGATCATAGACAGTCGGGCCACACAGATACATCCGGATATTTTCTGGATCGAGCGGTGTGAAATCCTCTTTTGTCCGCGTACGGGAATTGTGGAGTCGGATCAACGTCATACGGTCCTCTCAGGCGCAGGCCCGGCGGGTGGGAAATGTCAGGATCGCAGAAATGACAAATGACCGCCCGCCAAGATTTCAGCGGGGAATGCAGCAGCAAATCGAGCGGGTCAAGTGGATCATGCGCGCAGGATAATCTCTTCACTGCGTCGCGCCAACCCAAAAGTAACACCTGCGCCGAAATCTGGCGCAGGTGCATCACAGGACATAGTCTTGTGCAATCACAACTCGGCGGTTTTCCCCCGCAAGAACGACTGGACCACATAAACAAGGATCGCAAATCCGACGGCACCCGCAACAAAGACACCAAGAAGGACAAGCCAATCAATCGGCCCTCCGATATCGCGCAAGCCTGAATTCGTCATCAGCATGACGAACCATACCGCAGCAAGCCCGCCGACAGGCATGGAAAGCTGCGCCAGCAGAAACTTTCGCATCGAAAGTGCGCGATCGCGCAGCAAGATGTAGACCCAAGCCAGGGTGATAACGATAGCTACCGCCACCATTGTCCAGAACAGCCCGCGTCCGAACATTTCTTCGAACACCGCCACGAATGTCATGAGGCTGAATTCTTCCATTCATTTATCCTTTCTTACATGGGCCGCGGCTCAGGCGCGCCCGCGCAGCATCGCGTTATATGTCGCTTTCAGGGCGACTTCCTTCATCAGCCATGAGATCCACAATTCTTCCAGTGGCGCAATCAGACCGGGGAATGATGGAACCAAGCGGTCCTGGTAATCAAACTCGATCAACATGGCCCGGCCGATCCGGGTGATCATCGGACAAGAGGTATAGCCATCGAACACACGGCTTCCCTCGCGACCGCCCAATTCGCTGACGAGATGATCCTCGACCACAGGCAAATGCCATTTCACACTGGCCGCAGTCTTGCCTTTTGGCACACCGTTAATGTCACCGATGCCGAACACATTAGGGTATCTTGCATGGCGCAGGGTTTGCTGATCAACCTCAATCCAGCCCTGATCAGTCCATCTGTCCGCCCAGGATAGTCCCGATTCGCGGACCACTTGCGGGGCGCGTTGCGGTGGGACAACGTTGATAAAGTCATACGCTGTCGTCACCTCGCCCTCGGGTGTCGTATAGGTTGCGGTCTTGGCGCCAGGGTCCATGGATGTCAGCACATGCTGCCACCGATACGCGATCCCGCGATCCGTGAAGATCTGGCGCACCCGGTGATCGACAATCGGAACCCCGAAGAGGTTTTGCGCCTGAGCATTATAGATCAGGTCCACCTTGTTCCGGTTGCCTTTTGTGGTCGCAATGTCTTCCGCCATCATTACGATCTTGAGCGGCGCCCCTGCACATTTCATTTCGGTGGCCGGGCGACCGAACAGCCCGACTCCACCCTGATCGGTAAATCTGTCCAGCGCATGCCAGCTCTTCTCGGCCGCCTCGGGGCTTGCATAATGCGCCGAAACACCATGCTCAGGGCCGATCAATGACAGATCAAACCCTTCTATCGCCCCCCAGTCGAGCGTCAGCCCAGTTGCCACGATCAAGTAGTCATACTCGATACGTTGCCCGCCGGTGGTGATGACGCGATTGGCGTCCGGATCGATTTCGGCAGCGTATTCGTTTACATAGGTGATCCCGCGTGGCAACCATTGCTCGGTGGTCGATGTTGCATACTCCGCTTTACGCAAACCTGTTGCGATCAGGGTAAAGCCCGGCTGATACCAATGTTGCGCCCGGCCATCGAGCACCGTGATCTGCGCACCGTCGAGTCGATCTGTCAGCCTGTTGGCGATGGCAGCACCGCCCGCGCCTGCGCCAAGGATCAGAATCCTTGCATTGGTGCGCTGGCGTGACGCCTGCGCAGCCCCGGCACCAAAGGCCAGCGCGGCGCTCCCCCCTGCTGCAAGCCCGATAAACCCTCTGCGGCTCGCCTTCATCTGCTCGAACTCTGTCATGTGATCCCCCGTTTCGGCATACAATGGTTTACAATCTGATATATGCATTTTAATATCTTTGATCTACATCAATTTCCAGCATTCGACCGATTAACCTGCGAAAGTCACCGGGGTATCGAGTGCATCTTGATCGGGATCAAGGTCCGGGTCCGGTCAGAGAGGGATAAACATGAGTATCGAAATACTGATTCGTCTCTGACCAACATCTTTGCGCTCAGGAGAGCCGGACATGCGACTGACGACCCGTACCAACCTTGCCTTGCGAACCCTGATGTTCTGTGCTGTGAACAAGGACAAGCTGGTCCGCAAGCAAGATGCGGCTGCCGCAATCAACGCATCCGAAAACCACCTTGCCCAAGTGATCAACAAGCTTGGACAGGAAGGTTTCATCACGACGCTGCGTGGCCGCCATGGCGGGTTCCATCTTGCGCATCCGGCCTCTGCGATCAGCGTCGGCGCAGTGTTTCGCGCATTTGAATCAGACTTACCCTTCATCGAATGCTTCTCGGACAACAACACATGTCCGCTAAAGGCACATTGCGTGATGCGCCCGCATCTGTCGCGCGCAATCGAGGCATTCTATGCCGCACTGGATGATCTCTATCTGTCCGATCTCGTCGCGTGCAATTCGGGCCTTGAGGCCCTTCTCAGCCTGAACGGGCCGGACATGCCGCGCAGCTGCGCCCCGCAGCGCGACTTGCAAGATGACACCGCACGGCAGTTGCAACCGGCCGTTGCCAGTTGAGATGTCATGGGATGACTTATTCCCGACAGTATTCGCCCGGAAGGGCCGGATTGCGCGGGCAGAAGAAGCATCGGCTCTAAAATACCTTGGCCAGCCTTGTTAGACGACCAGCCGAATGATTTCTGCGCGCCAAAGATCTTCAGAACATCTCTTTCGCGGGAACTGGACCACGCACTGCAGCGATGAAAGCTTGCATCAACGCCCGATCCTTCTGCCCGGGAACGCTCTCCACGCCAGAAGATACATCCACTTGTCGCGCACCAGTTAATTGTATCGCCAGCGCGACATTCTCGGGCGTCAGCCCCCCGGCAAGGAGCCAGGGCCGCGGCCATCGACGCCCTTGCAGCAGCCGCCAGTCAAACGCCAAACCATTTCCTCCCGGCAAGACCGCAGTTCTGGGGGGTTTCGCATCAACAAGCACCTGATCCGACACATCGAAATATTGATCGAGGATGGCAAGGTCCGACTGGTCCGCCACCCCGATCGCCTTGATCACCGGCAAACCGCACCGGGCCCGGATTTCGGCCACTCTTTCCGGCGTTTCATGGCCGTGAAGCTGCAGGAAATCCGCCGGCACCTGCGCAACAAGCGCATCAAGTTCCGCATCGTCTGGCTCTACAAGAAGTGCGACTTTCGCAACGCCCTCGGGCACATCGATCATCAGCGCATGCGCTTTGGCCAAGGCTACATATCGGGGCGAAGGAGGATAAAAATTGAACCCGAGATACCGGGCCCCCGAAAGAACCGCATCTTCGACCGCGGTTGCGCTGGTCACACCGCAAATCTTGACATGCACCGTCTGTGTCATCCGCTCAGATCATTTGCTTTCGACAAGCGCAAGAACATCATCCTTGCGCGTCTGGGGGGCAACCTTTTCAACGCGCTTCAGTTCTGAACGCATCGCTTCCTTTTCGCGGCGCAATTGTGCAGCTTCCGCGCGATACGCGTGTTCACGGAACCACTCCCACACAAACCCTAGAAGAAGCCCGGCCCCAATGGCCAGCCCCAGAACAAGAAACAGCGGAAGCTGAATCCCGACATTGCCCCCGACAAGCGCCGCCAGCGTATCCGGCAGGAGCTTGACCTCGATGATTGACCGGTTGGCAACTGCAACCGTCACAAATATCAGCGCGACGACAGCCGCGAATGCATAGCGCACATAAGCCATCATCAGGCCCTAACCCTCCATTCCATTCAATCGCTCGCGCAAGAGCTTCCCTGTCTTGAAAAACGGCACTGCCTTTGCCTCGACCGCGACGCTTTCACCAGTGCGCGGATTACGCCCGACGCGCGCGTCTCGCTTCTTGACGGAAAACGCCCCGAAGCCGCGCAATTCGACGCGTTCGCCCCGCGCAAGCGCTTCTGTTATCTCGCCAAAGACCGTATTTACGATCCGCTCCACATCGCGATGGTAAAGATGCGGATTTTCATCAGCGATCGTCTGAATCAGTTCCGAACGGATCATTTTGTTCCACCCCCGGTCACATACGCGCACCCTTGCCGGATGCTTTCTTTATTTGGAAAGACTATAGGCATAAAACTCGGGGGAAGAAACACAGAAATCCACATCTGTCTTCAATCCGCCCATCGTGAAAACCACGATGGGTCGTTCGCAAAAGAAAACCCCCGGCACTGGCCGGGGGTTCCAAATCGTATTTTGTCGGTAGCGTTGCTCAGTTGCGATCCTTGAGCGCTGCACCGAGAATATCACCGAGGCTTGCGCCCGCGTCAGACGAACCGTACTGCTCGACCGCTTCCTTCTCTTCGGCGATTTCGCGTGCCTTGATCGACAGGCCAAGACGCCGTGTCTTGCTGTCAACCGAGGTGACACGCGCGTCAACCTTGTCACCAACCTGAAAGCGCTCGGGGCGCTGGTCAGCGCGATCGCGGGCAAGGTCGGAGCGACGAATAAAGCTCTTCATGCTGTTATATTCGACCTCGATGCCGCCATCTTCGATCGCAGTCACTTCACATGTCACGATCGAGCCACGCTTGACGCCTTCAACAGCATCGGAGAAGTTATCGTTCTCGAGTGCTTTGATCGACAGTGAAATGCGCTCACGCTCGACATCGACTTCTGAAATGACAGCCGTGACCATATCACCCTTGCGGTAATCTTGGATCGCCTCTTCGCCGCGCTGATCCCAGCTGATGTCGGAGAGGTGGACCATCCCGTCGATATCACCCTCCAGCCCGACAAACAGGCCGAATTCTGTGATGTTCTTGATCTCGCCCTCGATCTGCGTCCCGACGGGGAAGGATTCTGCGAAAAGCTCCCATGGATTGCGCATGGTCTGCTTCAGCCCAAGGCTGACGCGCCGCTTCGCACCATCGATTTCAAGCACCATGACCTCGACTTCCTGCGACGTCGAAACAATCTTGCCGGGGTGCACGTTCTTCTTGGTCCAGCTCATTTCAGAGACATGGACCAGACCTTCGACACCAGCTTCCAGTTCAACAAATGCGCCGTAATCGGTGATATTGGTGACGCGCCCTTTGTGAACGCTGCCAAGCCCATACTGGGTTTCGACTGAATCCCATGGATCGGCTTGCAGCTGCTTGATCCCCAGGCTGATGCGGTGCGTGTCCTTGTTGATCTTGATGACCTGAACCTTGATGGTTTCGCCAATCGTCACAACTTCGGACGGATGGTTGACGCGGCGCCATGCCATGTCAGTGACATGCAACAACCCGTCAACACCGCCCAGATCGACGAACGCACCGTATTCGGTGATGTTCTTGACCACGCCATCTGCAATCTGACCTTCGGCCAGCTTGGCAATGACTTCGGCGCGCTGCTCGGCACGCGATTCTTCCAGAATGGCACGACGCGATACGACGATATTGCCGCGACGACGGTCCATTTTCAGAATCTGGAACGGTTGCTTCAGCCCCATGAGCGGGCCTGCGTCGCGCACTGGGCGGACATCGACCTGAGAGCCCGGAAGGAACGCAACAGCGCCGCCAAGATCCACGGTGAAACCACCTTTTACACGGCCGAAGATTGCACCCTCAACGCGGGCTTCGTCCGCATAGGCCTTTTCCAGACGATCCCAAGCCGCTTCGCGGCGGGCCTTTTCGCGGCTGACGACCGCCTCACCGCGAGAATTCTCGACACGTTCGAGATACACTTCGACTTCGTCACCAACAGCGACATTTGGGGCTTCGCCTGGATTGGCAAATTCCTTCAGATCGACGCGGCCTTCCATCTTGTAGCCGACATCGATGATGGCCTGTCCCGCCTCGATGGCGATGACTTTACCCGTGACAACACTGCCTTCATCCGGCGTGTCCATCTCGAGGCTCTCATTGAGCATTGCCTCGAATTCTTCCATGGTTGCTTTAGCGCACATTCAGATATGGTTCCTTTGTTTCATGTTTTCTGGCCAGACGGTTGCATCCGCCGGTCTTTAGCATCAGGGTTCAAGTGGCGTTTCCACACGGCAGTCGGACAACAAACACAAAGGGTCGCGGCTTGCGCCCGACCCTGCCCATCCTGACTGTGTGGCCTTCAGGCCTTCTTGATTGCAGGCTCTATAGTCGTCTGAAACCTGTCTGGCAAGCTCTCGGAAGCCTGCGGGCATCAGATTCAGGCACGAAAGCCCAGATTTTCAGATTTCCAAGGCCGATCCCGGACAGCACGAACAGGCTGCGCCTGTTCAGCCAGCGATGCGACGGATCAGATCATCCACGCGACTTG
>SKWJ01000332.1 GCA_007128995.1 Paracoccaceae bacterium | reverse complement strand
TTTTTCCACCCGATATAGAAGCCGTAACCCAGTTCGAACGGGTTGGTATAGTAATCCTCGATATTGTCGGACACGAAACTGCCACCGATCGCGCCTGCCGCTTCGTACATATCCGCACCCAGCCAGTCGCGGTAATCTGCCAGCATGCCGTCGCCCGTGTAGATGCCCGGCAAGGGCGAGGGGATCCAGCCTGATTCAAGCGTGTTGGTGGAATAGGCACGGCTGCCGCACTGAACCAGCGTCACCCCTGCATCCCGTGCTGCCTGCAGCACGGTGGAATGGATATAGTCCTTGTCCTTGTAGGGGCCCCAGATCTCAAGGCCCGGTGCACCTGACATACCATGGCGCAGCGCCTGCACGCGCTTGGAGCCGATATTGATCCAGTCCACATGGAAGAACTTGATGTCAGGAATCGGGCCGCCATTCATTTTCTCGAAGATTTTCGGGGCATCCGGCCCCTGAATCTGGAAGCGGTAATGCTCGCGCAGCACACGCTCGCCCTCGGGGCGCGACGGGCTGCGCGGATCATAGCGCAGCCGCACATTCCATTTCCCGTGACTTGCCGCGAACATCAGCCAGTTCGAGGTCGGCGCCCGACCAACAAGGATATACTTGTCCTCGCGCTCGCGGAAGATGATGTGGTCGCCGATGACATGGCCATTGGGTGTGACCGGCACATAATGCTTCGCGCGATTCAGATCGAAATTGCCGAAAGCGTTGATCCCGTGATGGCTGAGAAACTCGGTCGCCTGCGGCCCTTCGACGATCAGTTCATCCATATGATGAGACTGATCAAACAGCACGGCGGTCTTGCGCCAGGATTCCTGTTCGGACCGCCAATTGGCAAACTCGGGCGCAACGACAGGGTAGACATACATCCCCGCCTTGGAATGGCGCAGCAACTCAACCGGGCTTCCGGCCGTCTTGATTGCCTCTGTCAATGAACTCATCTCGTCTCCTCCCGAAATATCATGTATACATTTACCTACGCAATTTTGCGCGAAACGCAAGAATATTTTGCGGGATCACCGAAATCCCCGCCAGCCATGTATACAGTAAATACGATAGATGCGGATCAGCCCGTCAGCAAAGCAAGGCTGGACAAGCCTTCACGCAGCACAGTCTCTTGCGACAGCAGAAACTCCACATTGCGCCGCGCGGCGCGCGCATGTTCGCGGGCCAGCGCCTCGGCGCGACCACTTTCACGGCCTGCGATGGCCTCGATGATGGCGCGATGTTGCGCCTGCGCCGCACCAAGCGTGCGCGCCAGCGCGTCCAGCCGATTGTGATCTTCCAGAAAGGCAGAGGGCGAGGCGAAAGGCAGTGCCGTGATGCGTTCGATCTCGCGCTTCAGGGTAATGCTGCCGGACAGATCCGCGAGAACAGCGTGAAACTGGGTGTTGAGCGCCGAATAAGCATCCATATCAACAGTTTCGCGCTGCAACAGGCGGTCGATTTCCAGCAATGCCTTTTCCGCCCCCGCCAGACCCTCTGCGCTTACACCGCGCTCTGCGGCATAGCGTGCTGCCGTGCCTTCCAGCACCCCGCGCAGATCGATCGTGTCCACCACATCTGCCAGCGCGAAACTGCGCACGACAAATCCGCCGCCTTTGCCACGCTCCAGAAGCGCCTCTTCTGCAAGCTGCGACAGCGCCGCCCTGACGGGGGTGCGCGAAATCTGCAGGTCTTCGGCCAGAGCCACTTCATAGAGGCGCGTTCCCCCGGGAATGCTGCCATTCAGAATCTTCTGGCGCAGCTCCAGCAGGGCGCGCTGGGTATGGGTAAGCGTTCCGTCGGACATGATCTGCCATCTGCCTGTTGCGTATACAACAGCAGTCTAGGCCAGTTTGCACGTGATGTATACATTTACGGCGGACCCGCCAGAGGCATAGACACTGACAGCCAGATCCCCCACCGGACTGGCATCCTTGCACGTCATCCCGGATTTTTCCCGCGCGACTGTCAGCCCTGCTCGGGCACCAGGATCTCGCGCTTGCCGACATGGTTTGCAGCTGTCACCAGCCCTTCATCTTCCATCTGCTCGACAAGGCGCGCGGCCTTGTTGTAGCCGATGCCCAGCTTGCGCTGGATGTAGCTGGTCGAACATTTGCGGTCCTGTATGACGACCTGCACTGCCTGATCATAGAGCGCGTCCTCGCCAGTGGTGTTGCCCCCCAGCCCCAGAACCGCATCGATATCGGCTTCCTTGTCCTGCTCTGGCCCTTCCACGACTCCGGATTTGTAATCGGGCGGCCCAAAGCTCTTGAGGTGAGTGACCACCTCCTCGACTTCCTCATCACTGACAAAGGGACCATGGACACGCACGATGCGTGACCCGCCTGCCATGTAAAGCATATCGCCCATCCCCAGAAGCTGTTCAGCGCCCTGTTCCCCAAGAATGGTGCGGCTGTCGATTTTCGAGGTCACCTGAAACGAAATCCGCGTCGGGAAGTTCGCCTTGATCGTGCCCGTGATGACATCGACACTCGGGCGCTGCGTGGCCATGATCAGATGGATACCGCTTGCCCGCGCCATCTGCGCAAGGCGCTGGATACAGGCTTCGATCTCCTTGCCGGCGACCATCATCAGATCGGCCATTTCATCCACCACGACGACGATGAAGGGCAGAGATTCGGGTGCGAATTCTTCTGTTTCAAAGACAGGATCACCGGTTTCATCGTCAAAGCCAGTCTGGATGGTGCGTTTGAACATCTCGCCCTTGGCCAGCGCCTCGCGGACGCGGCCATTATAGCCTTCAATGTTGCGCACCCCCATTTTCGACATCTTGCGATAGCGCTCTTCCATCTCGCCCACGACCCATTTCAGCGCAACGACAGCTTTCTTCGGGTCTGTCACGACAGGGCTGAGCAGATGCGGAATGCCATCATAGACGCTGAGTTACAGCATCTTGGGGTCGATCATGATCATCCGGCAGTCTTCGGGCGATAACCGATAAAGCAGCGACAAGATCATGGTATTGATCGCGACCGATTTCCCTGATCCGGTTGTCCCCGCAATCAGCAGATGTGGCATCTTGGCCAGATTGGCCACAATCGGCTCGCCATCTATCGCCTTGCCCAGCGCGAGCGGCAGTCGCATGTTTGAATCGCCAAAATCGCGGGTTGAGAGGATCTCGCGCAAGACGACCTTTTCGCGCTGGACATTGGGCAATTCGATCCCGATGATCGTCCGTCCCGGCACGGTCGAGACCCGCGCCGACAGCGCCGACATCGACCGTGCAATGTCATCTGCAAGGCCAATCACCCGGCTGGCCTTCAGGCCCGGCGCGGGTTCCAGCTCATATTGCGTGACAACAGGGCCGGGCCGCACACTGACGATCTCGCCGCGCACGCCGTAATCCTCGAGCACATTCTCAAGCATCCGGGCATTTTCTTCCAGCGCCTCGTCACTGGGGGTGTAGCGCTGCACCTCACTGGGGTGCTCAAGCAGCGAGAGCGGGGGTAATTCGAAGACCGGCGCCGGCGTATCGAATTGCAGCGCGGGTTCCGCCTCGGCACGCGCCTGACGTGACGGCGCAACAGGGCGCTGAACCGAAGTGACAACCCGCCGATTCAAAACCTGACCTGCCTTTGGCGGCTCTGACTGGAAAAGCGGCTCTGCCACGAGCGGTGACGCTTGCGATACCGGCGCTTCAGCGACAGGTCGGGGGGCGTCTGGCTGGGCGGCGAGCATCCAGTCAGGCATCGGGACAGGGTCCATCTGCACTGCGCTGACATTGGCATCCAGCCGCGCGCCAGAATAAGGCATATCTGGCAGCGCAGTTGCAGCCAGCGGCGGCTCGGTGGATACGGGGACCTTTCGCAGAGGTGGTTCGGCCAGCGTGTGACGGGTCTTGTCAAAGCGCAGAACAGGCTTGCCCGCCTTGCGATGACGGATGACATCGGCGATGCGTGAGCGCAGATGCGCTTCGCCCGCAGGCTGCGCCTGCATGGCGGCGGCGGTCAGCGGCGGTTCGACAAGCTCACCCCTCAGGGGGACCTGTAGCAGATCAGGCGCGGGTGGGGCCGCAGGCCGCGCACTGAGGCTTTTCAACCGGGCCAGAAGGCCCGGGCTTTGGGCGGGGCTGGGCGCGTCATCTGTCCAGGGTTCATCTGCATCAGGAAGCGACGGGTCGGGCCGATATGTCTCGATTATGTCAATATCTTCCTCGGGGCGCGGGGCCGGGTAGCCTTGAGGGCGCATGATCGGAGGATTGCGCCGAGAGGACGCGTCACGATAGAGCGACGGCTCTGCCCGACCGCCATGCGCTGGCAACTCTTGCGCATCCTCGTGCCATGCCTCGGCGGAGATGTCCGCCTGCCGCGCATGCGCCCGCGCGGCCATGCCGTCCTGCATCCGGCGCGCAAGCTTGCCGCCGGCCCGGACACTGCCCGTCGCCCCGCCGCGCAACCGCGCCCCGAGTGACGCGGCGAACACAAGCGCACCAGCCATGACGAACCGCGCAAACCGCGCGGCTTCAGGACGGGTGACACCCAGCACATAGGCCCATGTGCCCAGCATCACCGCCAGCATGACAAGCCCCATCAGGGTTACACCCGCGGCGGCACTCATTGGCAGGGCCGTGACAATCGCGGCAAGGACAGTATCTCCGAAGACACCGCCCATACCGTAGAGAGAGCCCCAACTGGCCGCAGGCAGCAAGCTTGCACACCATACGGCGCTGACCGCCAAAGCAATGGGCAGGAATATGCCGCGCGCTGTTGCAAGCTCGTGCCCGCGCGATGTCAGCAGCCGCCCGCCCCAGACCGCTGAGAACAGGACAAGCCCCCACGCAGCCTTGCCGATAATGATCATAAGCGGCGACGAGATCGTGGCCCCGATCCGGCCCAGCGCATTTTCGACCGGGACATTGGATGAACTCATCCAGCTTGGGTCACTTGGCGCATAGGTCCACAGCATCATGGCAATGGCCCCGGCAAGTGCGATCAATCCCAGCCCCAAAGCTTCACGGCCCCGTTTTTGCAGCGCAGCCTGAAGGGTGCTGTCAAGAAGCGGATCGCGGGATCGGGAATTGTAGGATGCCATCTACCAAGCCTCGTTTCTTACGGGTACAGCGCAGTGCGCAAGCGCCGCAGCGCGACTTCCAGTTCATCGATCGGGGCCACCATCGCCACGCGCACAAAACCCCGGCCCGGGTTCTCGCCATCGGCGTCGCGTGACAGATAGGCCCCCGGCAGCACGCGCAAGCCGGTTTCGCGCCACAGCCGCAATGCCGCGGCCTCGCCATCCTCAACCGGCAGCCAGAGGAAAAAGCCTGCTTCCGGCCCCTTATATCCTTTCACCCCGGCAAACAGCCGGTCGGCCAGCGCGTATTTCTGCTGATACAGCGCCCGCGATCGGTTGACATGCGCCTCATCATTCCAGGCCGCGGCGGCGACATGCTGCAAAGGCTCTGGCAGCGGAACGCCTGCATAGGCTCGCAATTGCCGGACACGCCGGATGCTTTCGCGCCCACCTGCAACGAAACCCGAACGCAGACCAGGCAGGTTAGACCGCTTCGAGAGCGAATGAAAGGAAAGAACCCGCTCGGGCGCTGCGCCCATTTCCTGCGCGATCTCCAGCGCGCCGGGCGGGGGCGTGCTGCGATAGATCTCGGAATAGCACTCATCCGCGAAAATCTGGAAATCATGTTTTTCTGCCAGCGCAATCAGGCTGCGCCAATAGGCGGCATCGGCAACGGCTCCCTGCGGGTTTGCAGGCGAACAGATATAGGCAATCGCAACCCGGTCCAGCACATCGTCAGGCAAGCTGGCATAATCCGGCAGATGCGCCGTGGCCCCGGTTGCGGGCACATAGCGCGCCTGTGCCCCCACTGACAGGGCCGCGACTGCATAGACCTGATAGAACGGATTGGGTGTCAGGATGATGGGGGTGGCACCGGCCTTCCGCTCGGGGCAAAGCGCCAGCGCCGCATTGAACAACCCTTCGCGGGTTCCGTTCAGCACCATCAGCTGCTCTGGTGCAAGCGCAACGTCGTAGCGCCGCTTCACCCAGTCCCGGATTGCCTGCAACAGCGGTGCAATCCCCTCATTCGCGGGATATTTCGCAAACCCGTCCAGATGCGCATTCAGCACCTCAGCCAGAAATGATGGCATTTCATGGCGCGGCTCGCCAATGGTCATGGCAACCGGCTCACCACCGGGGGCGTGGTGATCAAGAAGCGCACGAAGGCGCGGAAATGCGTATTCAGGCAGGTTCGAAAACCGCTCTGGAAATGCCATGGACTGCCTCGAGTTCAGGGGTCTTTTGCCCCGCTGTTTCCCATACGATAACCCGGAGCCGCGCCAAGGTCCAGAAAAACGCTGTCGTTGCTGTGCTTTGCGCTGTCACTTTGTGGTATTTTCGCAGTCGAGACAGGCAATTGCCGCCCGGACCGGACGACGGCCCAGGCCAAAGCCTGCGACGGATAGACATTGAACACGGGTCGCGCGCGCCTTAGCTTGCGCGTCAGTTCTCCTGAAAGGGCCCTCCATGACAAACCCGCTCCTTGCCGACTGGCAGACCGACTTTCAGCTTCCGCCCTTTGATGCGATCACGGACGATCACTTTGCACCAGCGTTCGAGGCAGCAATCGCGCAGGGCCGCGACGCGTATGTGGCGATCGCCACCAACCCCGAACCGCCGAGCTTTGCCAATACGATCGAAGCGATGGAACGCGCCGATGCGGTGCTGGACCGTGTGGCGGGGGTCTTTTTCAATCTGGCAGGCAGCACATCGACCCCGGCGCGCGAAGCGCTTCAGCGTGATCTGTCGCCAAAGCTTTCGGCCTATTCGTCTGAAATCACCAATAACCGCGCACTGTTCCAGCGGATCGATAGCTTGTGGCAGACCCGCGATGCGCTTGACCTGACCGCTGAGCAAACCCGCGTGCTGATGCTTTATCGCCGCATGTTCCTGCGCGCAGGCGCAGCCCTGCACGGTGCCGAGGCTGAACGCCTGACTGCGATAAAGTCACGGCTGGCCAGTCTTGGCACTGCGTTCACTCAGAATTTGCTGGCCGATGAACGCGATTGGATCATGCCGCTGGATGATCTTGCGGGCCTACCGGATTTCGTGATCGCGAATGCCCGCGCTGCGGCACAGGAGCGGGGACAGGAGGGGCATGTCATCACGCTTAACCGGTCGCTGATCGTGCCATTTCTTCAGTTTTCCACCCGCCGCGACCTGCGTGCCGAAGCCTATGCCGCATGGACTGCGCGTGGCGCGAACGGGGGCGCCACTGACAATCGCGCCATCGCCGCCGAAATTCTGGCCTTGCGGTCCGA
>SKWJ01000335.1 GCA_007128995.1 Paracoccaceae bacterium | reverse complement strand
CGCCGTCCTGTGCCCGATTGCCATCGGCGTTGCTGCAACGCTGGGCGTGAACCCTGACAGTTTTCTCATGGCGGTAGCCATCGGCGCCTCTTGCGCGTTTCTGACGCCCATAGGGCATCAGAATGCCACCCTTATCCTTGGGCCAGGGGGCTTTCGGTTCGGTGATTACTGGAGGTTGGGCCTGCCGCTTGAAGTGCTTGTGGTTGTGGTCAGCGTTCCGATCTTGCTGATCGTCTGGCCGCTTTGATTTGCGGCACGCGGTCAGTCTTCATGCGGCAGAACTCATATTTAAAGGCACTTCGTATTTGACCTGACACATACCCGGCGGCCAGAAAGGAGTTCCAGCACCTTGTGGCGTGAAGAGATCTCAGATTTCGCCGAGTGCCGCGAACAGCGCAGTGAATGACCGTGCCCCGGCCTTTCGGAGGTGCGCCTTGAGCTTCGAGAAGCCCGTTCTGCCCGTGCTTGGCGTGCATCTTGTGATCGTGCATGGTGCAAATGGAAAACCGGCAGTATGATGCGAAGATGCCAAGTCTTTGCCGCGATTGCATGACCTCTTTCGATGCTGGGCTGCGTTGCCCGGAATGCCATTCTCCGCGGATCGTGGCGAATACTGAGCTTTTCGAACTGTCGATCGCACATATGGATTGCGATGCGTTCTATGCATCCGTGGAGAAACGGGACAATCCCGCCTTGCGCGACAAGCCCGTTGTTGTTGGCGGGGGGCGGCGGGGTGTTGTCACAACGGCCTGCTACATTGCGCGCATTCACGGGGTTCGGTCCGCAATGCCGATGTTCAAGGCCTTGAAGCTTTGTCCGGAAGCCGTGGTCGTTAAGCCGAGATTCGAAGCCTATGCGCAGGCGTCGCGCGAGATCCGTGCGTTCATGGAAGAGCTGACCCCATCGATCGAGCCACTATCGCTGGACGAGGCTTTTCTGGACCTTTCGGGAACTGCGCGCTTGCATGGTGCCCCCCCTGCCGTGATGCTTGCGCGCCTTGTCAGACGCATGGAACATGAATTGCGCCTTTCAGGCTCGATTGGCCTGTCGCATAACAAGTTTCTCGCCAAGATTGCGTCTGATATTGATAAGCCGCGGGGCTTCTCCGTGATCTCCAGAGCGGGGACAGAAGCGTTTTTGCGCGGAAAACCCGTTAGCATAATCTGGGGTGTCGGCAGCGCGACTCGCGCCCAGCTTGAGCGCGCGGGAATTGCGACACTTGATGATCTTCTGCGCTGGGAAGAGCGTGACCTCATTGCGCGCTTCGGGTCCATGGGCGCGCGGCTGTGGCATCTGGCGCGCGGCCATGACACCCGTCGGGTCGCCCCCGATCGTGATGTGAAGTCGATTTCCAAGGAGACAACTTTCGGAACCGATCTGCATGATCTGGAGTTGCTCGACGGGCATCTGTGGCGGTTGGCCGATCTGGTTTCGGCGCGGGCGAAGGCGAAAGGTCTGGCTGGTGCTGTCGTTACGCTCAAACTGAAGCGGGCGGATCATCGGATCTTGACGCGACGCGCCAGTCTGGCAATGCCCACTGCGCTGGCCGACGTCATCTACCGCAACACCCGCCCAATGCTTGTTGCAACGCTGAATGCGGGGCCGTTTCGGTTGCTGGGGGTCGGGATTTCAGACCTTGAAAATGACGTGGGGCCCGGCTTCAGTGCTGACCTTCTGGACCCACAGGCTGCGCGCCGTGCCGAGGCAGAGCGTGCGATGGACCGGCTGCGCGCGCGCTTCGGCCCACAAACTGTCGTCAAAGGGCGCAGCCTGCGACGGGACAATCCGTAAAACGACTTCGGCGATACATGAAGAAAGGCCCCGCATGAGCGCGGGACCTTTCAGACTTAGTCAGGTACGGACCGGATCAGTTGCTGCTGAATTCCGGATAAGCTTCCATTCCCATTTCCGTCTTGTCTAGACCAGTGACCTGATCTTCGTCGCTGACGCGCACGCCCAAGACGGCTTTCAGGATCAGCCACACAACAAGCGAGGCGACGAACATGAAGCCGCAGATCACGACCATGCCGATGAACTGTGTGCCGAAGCTTGCATCGCTGTTTGTGAGAGGCACGGCCATTGTGCCCCACAGCCCTGCGAAGCCATGCACCGGGATTGCGCCGACAACGTCATCGATCTTGAACTTGTCAAGAAGCGGAACTGTCAGGACCACGATCACACCGCCAACTGCACCGATGAGCGTCGCTGCGCCAAGTGAGGGTGTCAGCGGTTCGGCCGTAATCGACACCAGACCCGCAAGTGCACCATTCAGCACCATCGTCAGGTCGGGTTTCTTGTACAGCAGGGTCGACAGGATCAACGCTGCAATAGCACCGCCCGAGGCAGCAGTGTTGGTATTGGCAAAGATCCGGCTGACATCCGCGACATCCGCAATTGTCCCCATTGCCAGTTGCGATCCGCCGTTGAAGCCGAACCAGCCCAGCCACAGAATGAACATCCCCAGGGTTGCCAAAGGTAGGTTCGAGCCAGGCATGACTGTGACCTTGCCATCCTTGCCATATTTCCCATAGCGCGCACCGACGATCAGAACACCGGCCAGTGCAGCAAAGCCGCCAGCAGCATGCACGATGGACGATCCTGCAAAGTCAGAGAAACCCATCTCGTCAAGGAAGCCTTCGCCCCAGCTCCAGGAAGCCTGGATCGGGTAGATAAATCCGGTCAGGACAACTACGAAGACTAGGAAAGGGAACAGCTTCACCCGTTCGGCCACAGCACCCGATACGATCGAGGCAACCGCCGCACAGAACATAAGCTGGAAAATGAAATCCGACCCGATTGAGGCGTATTCGATATCATCGACATCTTCCAGTGCGACACCAACAGGTTCCAGCACCGTCGGAGAGATGCCCCCAAGCCAGCCTTCAACCACCCAGTCGCCCAGTGGGTACATCAGATTGAAGCCAACTATGAAATAGGCGATTGCCGCGAGAGAGAACAGGGCCACGTTCTTCGTTGCCTGCATGGTCGCGTTCTTGGACCGGACAAGCCCGGTTTCCAGCATGCAGAAGCCAGCGGCCATGAAGAACACCAAAAAGCCGCCGACAAGAAACAGCAGCGAATTGAGGATGAATACCATTTCCGTATTCAGCGCGGCAACAGCTTCGAGCGCATCAGGTGCGGCAGTGTCGACTTCTTGTGCGAAGCCAAGGCTGGGCAGCAATACTGCCGCAGCGGCAAGCGGGAGTAGGGTTTTCAGTTGCATGTGTCTTTGTCCTTCCTGAAATCTTGCTGCAATGGGCTCAGAGGGCATCATCACCGGTTTCTCCAGTGCGCACGCGCGTTGCGGCTTCAAGGTCTAGAACGAAGATCTTGCCATCTCCGATCTTGTCCGTGCGTGCTGTCTTCTGCAGCGTATCGACAACTTGATCGACCATTGCATCCGAGACAGCGATTTCGAGTTTCAGCTTTGGGACGAAATTGACGGCATATTCCGCGCCGCGATAGATTTCTGTATGTCCCGATTGCGCGCCAAACCCTTTGATTTCGGTAACCATCATCCCGCGCACGCCGATCGAGGTCAGCGCTTCGCGGACCTCCTCAAGCTTGAACGGTTTTATTGCTGCGATAACGTATTTCACAGGTCGTCCCCTTTCTTCTGATCGACGTCCACTGGACAGCACGCCACAATCAGGGCGACACGGGGGCCTGTTCTCAATGTTTTGCGCGGTCGGAATGCGAGCGCAGCGCAAAAATGAGCTAAAATGTGCACAATAAAGCATCACTGCATAAAAAATGTGCATATTAGCGATGGCAGGACGACAACCTGATGAACAACTTGTTGCGATGGGAGTGGCATTTCGGCGGCAAGGATGGCATGACAGCGCTATATTGAGGACGCAGATAACAACGCAGTTCAGGCGTAAAGCAGGTTCACGACATGAGCAGTTCCAGAGGCAATGGGCGCAAACTGATCGCAGAGCGCCGCACGCCAAAAACCGCACGATCCGCGCCCGGCGCGGCGCCGGCGAAGCGGGCCCCGAAAGCAGCCAAGGGGCGCAAATCAAAGGACGGCAACATCATTGTCCGGGCTTTTCGCGGTATGATCGACTTTGTCTGGCGTATCCTCTGGGGTGTGACATGGCGTTTGGGCGCGACTGTTGTCATGCTGTTGGTCTTGGCGACCGCCTATTTCTACATGATCATGCCGCCGCTGTCGGATTTGCTGGACGACCGGACCCGCGGTTCAGTCACGATGCTTGACAGTGACGGGAACGTCTTTGCCTGGCGTGGCGACAGCTTTGGTGGTGTCATTACCGCACAGACTGTCTCGCCTCATCTCAGGAATGCGATTATCGCGACCGAGGACCGACGCTTCTATAGCCATTTCGGCATATCGCCGCGCGGGATCCTTGGGGCGATCCGCTCGAACGTCCAGTCAGGGCGCGGTGCGTTTTCCGGGGCCGGGGGGTCATCCATCACCCAGCAGGTGGCGAAACTTTTGTGTCTTGGTGTCCCTTTTGACCCGGCAGTGTGGGAGTCCGAGGCCGCGTATGAAGCCGATTGTCGTCGCGGGACAGTCTGGCGCAAGATCCAGGAACTGCCCTTCGCTTTCGCTTTGGAAACGAAATTCACAAAAGACGAGATCCTGACCATCTACATGAACCGGGCTTTTCTGGGCGCCGGAGCGCGGGGTTTTGAAGCTGCGGCGCAGCGATATTTTGGCCGCTCCGCAACCGAAGTCGGCCCATCGGAAGCGGCCATGCTTGCGGGGCTTCTGGTTGCTCCTTCCTTTTTCGCCCCAACCCGCAATCTTGACCGTGCGCAGCAACGCGCCAATGTCGTCATCGGTTTGATGTATGATCAGGGTTATCTGACCTCGAGCGAGCTTTCCGAGGCGCGGAGTTACCCCGCGACACTTTCCGAAGGCGCCGAGGCGCAGCGCGGGATCAATTTTGCCGACTGGATCATGCAATCGGGCCCTTCGTTCCTGACGCGGAATACCACTGAAGATGTGATCATGCGCACGACATTCGATCCGCGGATACAGGCCGCAGCAGAGGACGCTGTTGCACATGTGTTCGAAACCCGCGTGCGCGACGATTCTACTGCCGAAGTGGCTGTGGTCGTCATGTCGGCAGATGGTGCAGTCCGAGCTATGGTGGGCGGGCGCGCGGCACAAGTCGGTGGCTTCAACCGCGCCACTCAGGCCAGACGCCAGACCGGATCTGCTTTCAAGCCTTTCCTGTTCGCGGCTGCGCTGGAAAACGGGTTCGAGGCCTTTGACATCGTTGAAGATGCGCCGCTGACGATCAACACGCCCGGCTCTGGCCCGTGGTCGCCAAGGAATTACGACAATCAGTTCCATGGCTTCGTGACCATGACCGAGGCACTCGCCCGATCATTGAATACGCCTGCAGTCCGGATTTCTGAAGCCATGGGCCGCGCACGTGTGCGCGAAGTTGCCAATCAGTTCGGGTTGCGCAGCGAATTGGCCGAAGGTCCGGCGCTGGCGCTGGGAGCATCTGAATCCACCTTGCTGGACATGACAGCGGCTTATGCGGGCATCCTGAACGGCGGAAATGCAGTGCGTCCCTTCGGTATCGAGGAATTGCGTCTGCTTGGGGAACAGGAGCCGCTGCTTGAATCGCGTAGCGGAATTGGAGATCGTGTCATCTCTGACCGGTCTGCGCAGATCCTGACATGGATGATGACCCGCGTGCTGGAAGAGGGGACAGGAGGACGCGCCCGGCTGGATGGGTGGCAAGCCGCTGGCAAGACAGGTACGACGCAGGCCATGCGTGATGCATGGTTCATTGGTTTCACGGCGGATTACGTAACGGGTGTCTGGATGGGCAATGACGATAACTCTCCGCTTACCGGGGTCACCGGTGGGGGATTGCCCGCTGATATCTGGCGCGAGACCATGCAGCGTGTGAACCAAGGCCTGACGCCGCGTCCCTTGCCGTTGCTTGAGCCCGAGCGGCCCGTGCTTGAAGCGCCTGCGACAACGCCTGACGCACCCTTCCAGCCTGTTCCGCAAGGCAGCGGGGGAGGATCGACCATCGAAGATACGATCAGAGGCGTTCTGGGGTCGATTTTTGGCGGGAACTGATCGCCCGAATTGTTGTTGCTGACGCGCGCTGCGTCAAAGGTTCAGAAAACTGAGAATCTGGAGCCATAGCGCATCGATGGCGCCAACATATCTTGCAATAAGCTGTTCAGCTTCAGGTATGGCGATAATGATGCCCGGAGCGAACAGATAGACGAGGACCGGCAAGACGAGGAGCGTGAGAAAGAGGCCCTTTCTGCTGCGTCTTGGCGGCGGCGATGAAGGTGCTGGTGTCGGTGCGTGTTCCGGTGCTGGCTGCGTCCGCGAACTTGCCGCTGATGGCTGCACGACTTGCGGAGAGGTTGAAACCGGGTCCGGTGGACTGGCCGAGAATCGCTGCGGCCCCAGTGCGTTAATCCCCACCCGGACCTCTGGATTTGGCTGGGGCGGGTCGCTTGGGTCTTCGGGCACTGCCATCTCATCTGCGCGCCGACGGGCTTCGAACTCTGCTTCTTGGCGCAAGATTTCCAGCGCATCGCCCGAAACGGTCCGTGGCGAGATGTTCGATGCCTGAACGGGCGTTGCATCCTCTGGATGGGCAGTCCCCTCGGGGTCCGTTTCGCTGTCCTCTTGCGCCAAAGTTGCAGATTGCAATGGAGTTTTGGCCGCTGCAACTGCTTCAGACGGTTCTGTGAGGGCGACATGTTTCTGAAACCAGACATGATCGCACGCGGAACACTGAACGTCCCGGCCATCCTGCGGTACAAGGGACGCGTCAATCTCATATTGGGCGTTACAATTTGGGCAGGACAGGCGCATCTACAAGACCTTGAACAGAACCGCATTCGGGGCATTGGCGCGGCAACCGGGATGTTGTAGCAAGCTCCCATGCGGACTCCAAGTTGATTGACGGCTTTTGTGATGAGAAACACCTTTCAGGATGGGGCAGGTACTGTCTGTGGCCCGTTTACGCTTCAAATGTTGCACGTGATTGACCGGATCGGGCAAGCCTGCGCGTTTGACGCGACCCCATGTTCCGTTTCAGAAGGAAGCCTTTGATGCGCCATGCGGTTCAATGGGTGCGCTCAGTCGTTTTCATCGGACAGATGTATCTAGCGATGTTGGTTTTGGCGGTCGCTTTCCTGCCCTACGCCATTGTGCGCCGCGATGGCGCATTGCGCGCGTGTCACACATACTGTCACTATGTTCGTTGGTCGGCCGCGAAAATTGCCGGGCTGCGTTCCGAAGTTCGTGGCGAGATCCCGCAGGGACCAGTTGTCGTTGCGGCAAAGCACCAGTCTTTT
>SKWJ01000172.1 GCA_007128995.1 Paracoccaceae bacterium | reverse complement strand
CATCGCAGCATCAAGGATCAGGAAATCCCGGCCCTCACCCTGCTTGAGATAGATCACGGATGCCACAAGCACCCCCGCATTGCCTGCAATCAGACGTCCCGGCTCGATCTCGATCTCGACGTCCATATCACCGAACACACGCCGGATCAGGGCTCCATAGTCCATCGGCAGGGGCGGCGTTTCGTTCGAGCGCGTATAGGGGATGCCAAGCCCACCGCCCAGATCCAGCCGCCGGATGCTGTGACCATCAGCCCGCAGGCTGCGCGTCAGATCTGCCACCTTCTCGAATGCAGCCTCAAAGGGCGAAAGCTCTGTCAACTGGCTGCCAATATGCACATCAATGCCGACCACGTCGATCCCGGGCAAGGATCCGGCCTGTGCGTAAATCTCTCTCGCCCGACTGATCGGAACACCGAACTTGTCTTCCTTGCGCCCTGTCGCAATCTTCTCGTGGGTTTTTGCATCGACATCCGGGTTCACCCGCAATGTGATCGGGGCCTGCTTTCCCATGGCCTGCGCAATCTCGGACAGGACCAGCAATTCTTCGGCAGATTCGACATTGAACTGACGGATCCCATGTTCCAGCGCATAGGCCATTTCCGCACGTGTCTTGCCCACGCCAGAAAACACAATCCGTTCACCCGGCACGCCTGCGGCCAGCGCACGGCGATATTCGCCGCCTGAAACCACATCCATACCAGCACCCAGATCCCCAAGAGTCCGTAAAATTGCCTGATTGGACAGGGATTTTATGGCAAAGCAAACCAGATGATCCAGCCCTTGGAGGGCTTCCTGGAACAGTCGGAAATGACGGGTCAATGTGGCTGTCGAATAGCAGTAAAAGGGTGTCCCGACCTCTGACGCGATCTCTCGAAGCGCGACATCTTCGGCATGCAACTCGCCGTTTCGATAAAGAAAATGATCCATTCAGGGCGCTTTCAGACAATCAAGGGCAAGGCCGGAGGTCGGTTGCGAAGGGGGGCCAGCATGCGCGGGGCGCTTAAGACGGGCGCGACCGCAGGAACAGATATAACGGCACCCCGCAAGAGACACCAATGCAGAATGTAGCCGGGATCGCCAGCAAGCCAATGAAGCGCCGCGTTTGCCATGTTTCGGCGAGAATGAAGACGGTCAGCGCCACCGCTGCGATCGTCAGATCCCAGACAAGGCCAGAGGTGGCGGCATTGACATGCCAAGCATCCACCATCGCCATGAGCGACCACTCATTCTGCACAAACCATGTGATGAACCAGTACATCGGATGGATCGTGCCCCAGATCGCGAGAGCCAGATAGACGATACGCAGCGCGCTCATAGCTCAGTCCGAACGCCGATACGCATTTCCCCCGATACCGAGGCACCCGGTGTCATCTGTCCGGCTTGGGTTGGCGGAGACTCTGCCCCGCAGCCAGCCAGAAAGAGCAATGAGATTGCTGCGAAAACTCTCATTCCAGTTCCTTTTTCCAGCGCGCGATCTGTGCGCGGACATTCGCGGGTGCAGTGCCGCCATAGCTCGTGCGGCTTGCGACAGAGTTCTGCACACCCAACACAGAATAGACCGCTGTCGTGATTTCGCCATGCACTTTTTGCATTTCGTCAAGGCCGAGTTCGGGAAGATCACAACCGAGCTCTTCTGCGCGCTTGACCAATGCGCCGGTGACGTGGTGGGCTTCGCGGAACGGCAGATCCAGCGTTCGAACCAGCCAGTCGGCAAGATCAGTCGCGGTCGAGAAGCCGGACGCCGCGGAAGCTTCCAGCGCGGCCCGGTTAGCGGTCAGGTCGCTGACCATGCCCTCCATCGCAGCCAGCCCCAGGATCAGATTGTCGGCCGCATCAAAGACCTGTTCCTTGTCTTCCTGCATATCCTTGGAATAGGTCAGCGGCAGACCTTTCATGACTGTAAACAAGGCGACTGTCGCCCCGAGGATGCGGCCAAGTTTCGCGCGCAACAGTTCTGCCGCATCAGGATTGCGTTTCTGTGGCATGATGCTTGATCCGGTTGAAAACCGATCAGACATACGCACAAAACGAAACTGGGCGGATGACCAGATGACCAGCTCTTCGGCAAATCGCGACAGGTGCATTGCGCAGATGCTGGCTGCCGACAGAAATTCGAGCGCGAAATCCCGGTCTGCCACACTGTCGAGCGAATTTGCCGTGGGCCGGTCAAAGCCCAGCGCCTGTGCCGTCATATGGCGATCAATCGGAAATGACGTGCCGGCAAGGGCGGCGGCCCCCAGCGGGCACTCGTTCATCCGCGCGCGCGCATCCCGAAACCGCGCCGTGTCACGGGCAAACATTTCGACATAGGCCAGCATGTGATGCCCCCAGGTTACGGGTTGTGCCGTCTGCAGATGGGTAAAACCCGGCATGACCCAATCCGCACCCGCCTCGGCCTGAGCCAGAAAGGCGCGCATCAATGCCTCCAGCCCTGCAATCGCAGCGTCACATTGCTCCCGAACCCAGAGCCGGAAATCCAGCGCAACCTGATCATTGCGCGAACGCGCAGTATGCAGCCGCCCTGCAGGTGCACCAACAATCTGGTGCAGGCGCTGCTCTACATTCATGTGAATATCTTCCAGAGCGGTGGAGAACGAGAATGTCCCGGCCCCGATCTCGTCAAGGATCTGCGCCAGCCCTGTATCAAGCGCCTGCGCATCCGCATCCGACAAGATACCCGTCGCGGCCAGCATTGCGGCATGGGCACGCGACCCGGCGATATCTTGCGGCGCAAGGCGCTTGTCAAACCCGATGGATGCATTGATCGCTTCCATGATGGCATCTGGCCCGGAACTGAACCTGCCGCCCCACATTGTATTTGCCGATTTCCTGTCCATGACGCCCCCGCCGCACGTTCCTTGTGGCTCTGGCTATACGCGCGGCCTGCGCTGAAGGCAATCCGACCAACGCGGTGCAAGCCCACGCAGACAGCGCAAGCCCGATGGGAAAGGCGCGCGGCTTTAACGCGCAATTAAGCTGGCTGCGGCATCTATGCTGAAAACCGGAGCGATGCCCATGTCCAGTGACATCTCTACAAATGGATCCTACCGCGCTGTGCCTCACGGCGCTGCACCTGAATCGGCAGCGCAAGACCAGCACAACAGCACGCTTGCCATGGTCAGCGCGGCACTGGACGAGAAGCGGACGATGCTGGCCTTTCAGCCAATCGTGCAGGCCCGGATGCCAAAGCGTGCCGCTTTCTATGAAGGGCTGATGCGCATCATGGATCATACCGGGCGCATTATCCCGGCAGGCGAGTTCATGGACGCTGTGGAAACCACTGAACTGGGCCGCCGGATCGACTGCAGGGCGCTTGAAATGGGGCTGGCCACACTGACGCAGGAACCCGCCATCCGTCTGTCAATCAACATGTCGGCGCGATCCATCGGCTACCCGGACTGGCTGGCCACGCTGGAACGCGGACTGCGACATTCCCCGGATATCGCAGAGCGGCTGATCCTTGAAATCACCGAATCCTCGGCAATGACAATGCCCGATCTGGTCACCATGTTCATGCAGGACATGCAAGAGCGGGGCATATGCTTCGCCCTTGATGACTTTGGCGCTGGCTACACGGCATTTCGCTACCTCAAGGACTTCTACTTCGATATCGTCAAGATCGACGGCTCGTTCATCCGCAATATCGGCGCAGAGCCCGACAACCAGATCCTCGTGCAGGCGCTCGTCTCGATCGCACGGCATTTTGACATGTTCACAGTCGCCGAATTTGTCGAAACCGCCGAAGATGCGCGACTTCTTGTCGATCTCGGGGTTGACTGCCTTCAGGGATACTATTTTGGTGCGCCCTCGACGCAAGCGCCGTGGAAAGTGTCTCAACTCAAGGCGGCACAGGCCGGATAAAGGGCTTTGGTCATCTGATCAGAGAAAATCATCCAGACTGTTCAGGACGCGGGTGCGCAGGCCATGGCCTTGGGGCGGCTTGGCGCAATCTGTCCAAAGTAACCTGCTCCCAAGATGTGCAGACTGGAAGTTCCGGGCGCGCCACGCGCGGTGAGTCGCGCTCTGCCCTGTGTGCCTGCCTCTGCCCAAAACCATTTGGGGGTTGATTCCTGAAGGCGGCTCATGTCCAATTCCCAGCGGGACTGGACATATACGATCCGCCCTGCACTGCTTTGCCTGACCGGAGGACATCATGGCCAAAAAGATCCTTTTGCCGATAGACCTGAATGCTCCTGCGTCCTGGGTCAAACCCCTTGGCGAAGCTCAGATGATGCTGGCCAAAGGCGGAGAGTTGCACGTGGTCAGCGTTCTGCCGGATTTTGGCATGTCGATGGTCGGAACCTTCTTCAAGACCGGGTTCGAGCAGACCGCCCTGCATCATTTCGGTGAAGCGCTGCGCGGCTGGGTCAAGCAGAATGTCCCGAATGCGATCGAAGTCCACCCGCACATTCTTCATGGCAACATCTATGACGAGATCCTGCGTGCCGCCGACCGGCTGGAGGTGGATCTGATCATCATGGCCGCCCACAGGCCCGAAGCGCGCGATTACCTTCTGGGGCCGAATGTGGCCCGTGTGGTGCGCCACGCCAAACAGTCGGTTTACGTGGTGCGCGACTGATCACCGCTTCAATTGGCGCGCCGATCCTGCCCTCTTCGCACGGATCGAGTGCGCACACACGATTGCATCGGCCTGCGTCCCTACACCCCGATGCCCAATTTCACGAACGAAAAGGACCGACCCATGACCCATTCCGCCATTCTGTCTGCCGCCGGACTGACCAAGACCGAGTTGGCCGGAGGTTCACTTGTCGTGCTGTCCCCGATCGACGGGGCCGAAATTGCCCATCTGACAGAGACAGCCTTAGCGGACATGCCATCTGTGATCGCACGCGCGCAGCAGGCCTTCGCGCTTTGGCGTACCGTCCCTGCCCCGCGACGCGGCGAACTGGTACGCATGCTTGGCGAAGAACTGCGCAAGGCCAAGGCAGAACTCGGCGCGCTGGTCACGCTCGAAGTCGGCAAGATCACCTCTGAAGGGCTCGGCGAAGTTCAGGAAATGATCGATATCTGCGATTTCGCGGTCGGGCTGTCGCGGCAGCTTTATGGGCTGACCATCGCCTCTGAACGCCCGGGCCACCGGATGGCCGAAACCTGGCATCCTATCGGCCCTGTCGGCATTATCTCGGCGTTCAACTTCCCGGTTGCCGTTTGGTCGTGGAATGCGGCACTGGCTTTGGTCTGCGGGAATCCGATCATCTGGAAACCTTCAGAGAAATCGCCTCTCACAGCGATGGCCGCGCATCGGTGCCTTGAACGTGCGATTGCGCGTTTCGGAGACGATGCGCCAGAAGGGCTGAGCCAACTTGTGATCGGTGGTCCAGAGATTGGCGCTGCGCTTGTGGACAGCAAAGCCGTGCCAGTGCTGTCTGCAACCGGGTCCACCCGCATGGGTGCGTTCGTCGGCCCCAAAGTCCTTGCCCGCTGGGGCCGCCCCATTCTTGAACTGGGCGGCAATAACGCAATGATCGTCGCGCCTTCGGCAGATCTGGACATGGCCGTCCGCGCGATCGTGTTCAGCGCTGTCGGCACGGCAGGCCAGCGCTGCACCTCGCTCAGGCGGCTGATCGTGCATCGCGATATTCGCGCAACGCTGGTCGAGAAGCTCAGGGCCGCATATGCCAGCCTGCCAGTTGGCGATCCACGCAACGGCGCAACTCTGGTCGGTCCGCTTGTGGATGGTGCGGCGCGGGCGGCGATGATCGCACAATTGGATCGGGCGCGCGGTGAAGGCGGTGTTGTTCATGGCGGCACCCCCGTCAGTGAAAATGTGCCACAGGGCGGCGCCTATATCACACCAGCACTGGTCGAGATGCCCCGCCAGACAGAAACGGTGCGCGCGGAAACATTCGCGCCGATCCTCTATGTGATGGAATATGAAACTCTGGAAGAGGCGATCGAAATGCAGAACGATGTGCCGCAGGGCCTGTCATCCTGCATCTTCACCCTGAACCTGCGCGAGGCGGAAACCTTCCTGTCGGCCGCCGGGTCTGATTGCGGCATTGCCAATGTGAATATCGGACCCTCAGGCGCCGAAATCGGCGGGGCCTTTGGGGGTGAAAAGGAAACCGGGGGCGGACGGGAAAGCGGCTCTGATGCATGGAAAGGATACATGCGCCGGCAGACAAGCACAGTGAATTATTCTGCTGAATTGCCCCTCGCACAGGGCGTGCGCTTTGACATTTGACGCCAATCTCTGGCACGAAACTTCCGGTGAACGTCCGGATGTCGGCCCGCTGGAGCACGATCTGACAGTGGACCTGGCCGTCATCGGGGGCGGATTCACGGGATGCGCGGCGGCGCTGGATGCAGCGCGCCAGGGCGCTTCGGTCTGCCTGCTCGAGGCCGAAACCATCGGGCATGGTGGTTCGGGGCGCAATGTCGGGCTGGTCAATGCGGGCCTGTGGCTGCCGCCAGACCGCGTGATGGACCAGATGGGCCGTGCAGCCGGACTGCGTCTGATTACTGCTCTGGCAGAGGCTCCAGGACTCGTATTCGACCTGATCGGGCGCGAGAGCATCGCGTGCGAGGCAACGCGCGCAGGAACCCTGCATCTGGCCCATTCCGCCAAAGGTCTGCGTGATCTGATGTCACGACATCAGCTAGGCGTCAGGCTTGGCGCGCCAGTATCGTTGCTTGACTCGGCAGAGACAGCGCGGCGGACAGGTGCAGCTGGATTTCATGGTGCGCTTTTTGATCCGCGCGCAGGCACTGTACAGCCGTTGGGCTATGTGCGCGGATTGGCGCGGGCTGCATTGGCCACTGGCGCACAGGTTCATGTGCACAGCCCGGTTCGTGCGCTTACCCATGATCAGAACCTTTGGCGGCTTGATGTCAATGGCAGGACTGTCACGGCCCGCACTCTGCTGGTTGCGACCAATGCCTACCATCTCGGGATAAGGGATCCGTTCCAACCCGAATTCGTGCCAGTCCACTACTGTCAGTTTGCAACGGAACCGCTTTCTGCGGCGCAGCACGCGACAATTCTGCATGGGGGTGAAGGGTGTTGGGACACAGCGCTTGTCATGTCATCCTTGCGGAGGGATCGGGCGGGCAGGTTGATCCTCGGTGGTATAGGCAACAGTGCCGGGTTCGGCGGCAGGCTGCATGCAGCATGGGCGGCGCGAAAACTGTCCGCGCTCTTTCCAACTTTGGACGCGCAGAGATTCACCCATGGCTGGAGCGGTCGGATTGCCATGACGCATGATCATATCCCCAAGATTGTCCAATTCGGCCCGAGGGCTTTGGCCTGTTTCGGCTATTCCGGTCGCGGGATCGGACCCGGAACTGTATTTGGTCAGGCCAGTGCCCGCGCGTTGCTGACAGATCGTTACGAGGGTCCGCCGGTAGCACCCGTCACGGCCCATTCAGAGCTGTTTGCCCCT
>SKWJ01000094.1 GCA_007128995.1 Paracoccaceae bacterium | reverse complement strand
GACGCAACAGATGCAACGATGGGGCGGCGCGCTGACCGGCAAGCCTCTGTGTCTGGGAGGTAGCGCCATGCGACGAGAGGCGACTGGCTACGGCCTGATCTACTTTACCGCTGCCATGCTGGCCGAGGCGGGCGAAAGTTTGACCGACAAGCGCATTGCCCTTTCGGGGCGTGGGAATGTTTCCAGCCATGCAGCACGCAAGGCCATGCAGATGGGCGCGCGTGTCATTTCATTATCCGGTCGCGCCGGCACATGGCATGCGCCTGACGGCTTCACCATTGACGCTCTTGACTGGGTTTTGAATGCCGCTGGCGAGAAAGCCACTACGCCACCGCGCGATATGGGTGTTACTTTTCTTGAGAAAGTGCGCCCCTGGGGCACAGAGCCGGATATTGCCCTGCCCTGCGCCACGCAGAACGAAATCAATCTGAGCGATGCTCATGCGCTTGCCGATAGTGGCTGTCGCTTTCTGGCGGAAGGTGCGAACATGCCGCTCACCTCTGACGCGGAAGAGCATCTGACAAACGCAGGAGTTATTCAGGCCCCAGGCAAAGCTGCAAATGCTGGCGGCGTTGCCGTCTCGGGACTGGAAATGCAACAGAACGCCCAGTTTTCCCAATGGGCTTCAGAAAGGGTGGATCGGGCTTTGAAGGATATCATGTGCAATATCCACGGCTTGCTGAAAGCTGAACGCGCAGGATGTTGTACAGCAGCTGGCGGGATCGACTATCGACGGGCAGCCAATGTCGCGGGCTACCGCAAACTGGCGGAGGCGGTTGTCAACGCCGGGGCGCTATGATGACTTGGGTGTCCCGCTTCGGGAACCATCTCGGAGCGGATGAGTTGAGAACGAATATTCCAGAGCATACGAGGGAAATGACATGAATGCGAATTTTACTGGGGTCGTGGGACTTCTTCATCTGGCGCTCGTCATCTGGGCGGCGGTATCCATCCTCGGTTCGGGCGAAACGCAAGGACAAAAAGTTTTATGGATACTGCTTGTTCTTGTTTTTCCTGTAATTGGGCTGATCATATGGCTGATTGCCGGACCAAAGAAGTCATGATAAATAATAATAACAAAAAGGCAAAACTGGACCAGCAAATTGCTGGTCTTTTTTGATCTATAATTCCAAAATCCTCTAATTAATATTATCCCACTTAAGAAGCATTTATTTTCACCGCGTCTGGAACCTCTGAATTAAAAATGTGTTTAGTATCCAGAGCCTTTGATTAGGTTACTGTAAACAGGAGATCGAAGATGAAAAAGCTGATGATGACAACTGCACTTGTGGCCGTCACGTCGATGAGCGCCCATGCACAGACTGGCGCAACAGATGAGGCAGGACTAGAGCAAAACGGAATGACCGTTCCGGGATTCCTGACAAGCGATTTCACAAGCATGAATCTTTACACGCTGGACACTGACGCGACACGCGCCTTGTCTGATCAGCGCATGGCTGAAGATCAAAGCGAGTGGGAACGCACCCGAATGCGCTGGGAAAGTAGCGACACATTCTCGGCGTCACGTGATCAATGGGAAAATGTTGGCAATATTGACGATGTGATTCTGAGCCAAGATGGGCAGGTTCGTGGCGTATTGATTGATGTCGGCGGCTTTCTCGGGATCGGCGCACGGACCGTTATGGTCGATATCGACGATCTTTACTTCGTTGTTGATGATGCAAGTCCTGAAGATATCGATGATTTCTTTGTCGTGGCAACGATGACTGAAGAGCAGCTTGAGGCCCTGCCAGAATGGAATGAAGATCAGCTTCAGGCCGGGTTTGCAGCGCGCGATATGAGCGCAGTACAGGCAGAACCGGGCGCGTCGATGGGCCATGACGACGCATCCAGTGCTATGACAACAGGCACTGAAGCGACAGGTGTGGACGCAGAAACACGCACCGCCGACGTTCCTGACGGGTATCGCCCAATGTCGGCAGAAGAGCAGACTGCTGACCGGTTGATCGGCGCAGACGTCTATGGCCGTGAGGGCGAGGAAATCGCAACTGTCGATGATCTGGTGATCGGTGACACGGGCGAAATCACACATGCTGTCATGGATGTGGGCGGCTTCGTTGGAATGGGAACGCATACTGTTGCGATAGAAACAGATGATCTGGATATCCTATGGAATGATGAAGACGGAAATGTTCGGGTCCAAGTGACGATGACACAGGAAGAAATGGAAAGCCTGCCCGAATATGAGGGCTGATTTCCAAACCTTTACGTAAATACAGGGCCCGCGTTTTCCGCGGGCCTTTTTTTTGCAACCGAATTGGATGTAGCGCGTTTATTGCACGACTAAGGAAATCTAGCCAAACTGAAGAAGAGGATAATATGCGCGGACTATTGCTCTGGGCTGTCGGAATCCCACTTCCCGTCGTTATCTTGTTGCTGCTGTTTGGAGTTATCTGACCTACGTTCATACCCTCAATATAGAATCTTGATCGTCTCTGCAGTTGTTTCCAAACGCACGAAACGACCGGCAGTCATAAACGCAGGGGCAGCTCTCGTCATCATTAAAAAAACCTGGGAACCATCTTGACTGATGGGGCGTTAATGCGGTGATCGTTATCACGACTGAAAGATGACATGCCCTATTGTGGACCTGCGCCAGACCCCGCCAATTGGCTATTCGCATGGAACCTTGACTTGGCTCTCCTGCTATTCCTCGGAGGAGCCGGGATCGCTGGTGCTCTGCATTTGCGCGGTCAGTCAAAATTGCGCCAGCATGCATTTGGCGTTGCTTCGGCAGCGGCGATCATTGCCTTCGTTTCGCCGCTGTGTGCGCTGACCGTTGCCTTGTTTTCAGCACGCACAGTACATCATCTCGTGGTACTTGGGATATTGGCCCCTGCCCTTGCCTTGGCATTCCCGTGGCGTTCAACTGCGACAGTTCCCGCCTTCTTCGCGCTGTCAGCTGCATTGTGGCTCTGGCATCTGCCTTCACTCTACAGTGCAGCATGGGATAGCGCCGTCGTTTATTGGCTTTTGCAAGTAGCGCTCATTCTGCCGGGCTGGCTATTCTGGTCGGTCCTGCTACATCAACCTATGCTGGGACATGTTGTCTGGCTGATCTCACTGGTGGGGCAGATGGGGTTGTTGGGCGCATTGCTGACCTTCGCCCCACATGCCCTTTACGTCGAACATCTCGCGCAAGCCGGGCGGTTCGGTATCAGCGCCTTGCAGGATCAGCAACTTGCCGGGCTTATCATGTGGGTTCCGGGCATGGTTCCACTGGCAGTTCTCACAGCCCTCATGGCATGGCGGCTTGTCCATCGGGGCGTACGCGCATGATCGCGCTTCTCAAGGCGGTGCATATCATCGCGCTGGCGCTGTGGTGTGCGGGGCTGATTCTGCTCCCTGTTCTGATGCAGGTCCATGGGCGTGGCCAGACATTGCGCACACAGGCAGGGTTTACAGAGTTTCGCTGGTTGACCCACTACAGCTACACCGCCGTTGTCACCCCGGCTGCGGTTATCGCGGTGACAGCAGGTACGATACTGATCTTCGCGCTGGAAGTATTCGACATCTGGATGATGGCAAAGCTTCTTGCCGTGACGGGTATGGTGGTTCTGCATGCTTGGCTGGGCCACCTTGTCGTGAAGGTCGGCGAATCGCGCGGGACCTACAGCTTGCCGCCTGTGGGACTTTCTCTTCTGGCAATCCTGCCCTTGATCGGAGTTGTACTTTGGCTGGTCCTTGCCAAACCCGCGCTTTCAGAATTCATAGCGCTATTGCCTGAGGTGCTGACCGAACCTCGCGGGCACGCCATACCGATACATCTCAATCCGATATGAGGAAGCGCTGCATCATAGTTGCCGCAGCCCTGCTCTTGACGGGCTGTGATGGCAATCTGTCAACACTTACACCGGCTGGGCCAGTGGCATCTGAAATTGCGCTGTTATGGTGGATCATGCTCGCAGGCTCGGGGGCGATCACGATTCTTATGATCGTGCTTGTATCATTGTCGCTCGGGCGGCCGCGCGCCACATCAGTCAGGTTCTGGACGCATGGCATGGGCCTCGCCTTTTCAATGGTGATCCTCACATCGCTTCTGGCTGTGGGACTATGGATCGGCGAACGTATCCTGCCCCGTGATGACGGCGCAGTCGCAGTGCAGGCGCATGCGTGGCAATGGGGCTGGACGTTCACGCATGAAGGTCCCGATGGGGTTCCCGTTGAAACTGATGATATGATTCACATTCCGGCCGTAGAACCGGTTGACGTACTCATAACCTCAGAGGATGTCATTCACGCCTTCTGGGTGCCCCAACTGGCGGGCAAGATGGATGCAATTCCAGGGCGCACCAACCGTGCGCGTCTGCAAGCAGATGAACCAGGCCAGTATGAGGGGCTTTGCGCAGAATTTTGCGGGATTGGGCATGCCCGCATGCGCTTTTCTGTCCAGGCGCATGCCACATGGCCACCGGATCTGACATCGGACGGGGCCGAGGAATGACAGACACAACGTCACGCCCCATCGATACATCGGCCGCCCAGGGCGCGATCAGCGCCGACCTTCCGCGCAATCCGCCGCAACCTGCTCTTGGGCTGCATCGTGAGTTGTCGAAAGTCTGGGCCAATGACCGTGGGCTTTGGGGGCAGATCACCGCAGTAAATCATACGACACTCGGGCTGCGCTTCATGGCGACGGCGTTCGTCTTCTTTGCTATTGGCGGGATACTGTCAATGCTGATCCGGGCACAGCTGGCCACACCGCAGGGTGCGTTTCTGGACACTGAACTCTACAACCAGATCTTCACGATGCATGGCAGCATCATGATGTTTCTCTTCGCCATCCCGATGCTTGAAGGGCTGGGGATCTGGCTTTTGCCAAAACTGCTCGGCACACGCGACATGGCATTCCCACGCCTGACAGCACTCGGATACTGGTGTTACCTTTTTGGCGGGCTGATCATGCTGACAGCACTTCTGTTCGGGGTCGCACCGCATGACGGTTGGTTCATGTACACGCCCCTGTCCAGTGCACAGCACAGCCCCGGGATCAACGCCGATGTCTGGCTTCTTGGGGTCACATTCGTTGAAATTTCGGCCATCGCTGCAGCAGTCGAGATCACAGTGACGATCCTGCGCCAGCGTGCGCCGGGAATGAAGCTGACGGAAATGCCGCTCTTTGCATGGTATATGCTCGGGACCAGCGCCATGATGTTGGTGGGTTTCCCGCCTTTGATCGCGGGGTCAGTCTTGCTGGAACTGGAGCGCGCTTTCGACTGGCCGTTTTTCGATCCGGCGCGCGGTGGTGATCCGCTTCTGTGGCAGCATCTGTTCTGGCTGTTTGGGCATCCGGAAGTTTATATCATCTTCCTGCCTGCTGCCGGAGCAATGTCTATGATTATCCCGGTCATGTGCCGCACCACGATCCTTGGCTACGGTGCCATTGTTGCGGCTGTTCTCGGGCTTGTGTTTCTCTCGTTCGGTTTGTGGGTGCATCACATGTTCACGGTTGGCATTCCCCATATGGCGCTGGCCTTCTTTTCGGCAGCTTCGGTGCTTGTGGCTGTTCCCACGGCGGTGCAGGTTTTCGCTTGGATCGGAACCATGTGGAAAGGCCATCCGCAACTGCATTTGCCGATGTATCATATTCTGGGGTTCTTCCTGACCTTCGTGATGGGCGGGTTGACTGGGGTCATGCTGGCGATCGTTCCTTTCAACTGGCAAGCACATGACACAGCCTTTGTGACAGCTCATCTGCATTATGTGCTGATTGGTGGATTCGTGTTCCCGATGATGGCGGCTGCAAGCTACTGGATGCCGCTGATTTCTGGAAAGCAGCGTGTGAAAGGTCTTGGAGAGGCTGCCTTCTGGGTCATTCTTCTGGGCTTTCATGGGACGTTTTTCATCATGCATCTGACCGGGCTGTTGGGGATGCCTCGCCGAATTGATGTCTATCCTGACAATCCCGAATGGATCTGGTTGAACCTGACCTCGTCGATCTTCAGTTTCGTTCTGACCATCGGTTTTGCCATGTTCGCTCTCGACATGATCCTTCAGCTCTTGTTGGGAAAACGCGAACGCCGCGACCCATGGAGTGCGCCAACCCTCCAATGGGCAATGCCCCTGCCCACGCCCAGCTACAATTTCGCCTCTCTGCCGACAGCGCGCCACCTCGCCCGTGATGCCGATTCAGTCATTCTGCAGCTTGCGCGCGGCGAAGGCGCATTGGCAGGAGCACCTCGTGATCGGCGCGAATTGCTTGTCACGAGTGTTGGCGCAGCAAAACCTGACCATGTCGCCATCCTTCCCGGAAATACAGCCCTGCCACTGCTCTTGTCGGCCAGTATCGGTATATTTGTCCTGCTGATGCTGGCAGGCCTTTACGGCCTTGCCGGAGCGGCGCTTGCCCCCGTTTCTATTCTGATCTGGTACTGGGCGCGCGGGATGACACCGCAAGGTGACTTGCGACCAGTGGAAATTGCACCCGACCTGGTTCTTCCAGTCAGTCACCGCGCGACGCAAAGCCTTGGGCAGACCGGGCTGATTGCCTTTCTCGTGGCCAATGGCACATTGTTTGCGTCGCTGCTTTTCGGACTGGCTTTTCTGTCGGTTGTAACCCCTGGCCCCACGCCCCCACCTGCCGAAGCGAACACCCCCGCTACCCTTTTCGGGATTGCAGTCCTTTCCCTGTCGAGTGTTCTGGCGACGCTGATTTCACGCCGGTTTTCGCAGCAAGCTGCATTTGCGGGTGCTTTGTTCAATCTTGTAGGTCTGGCGGCCATAGTGTTGCTGGCGCTCACTCAAATGGATAACCCGACAATTCATGCGCGCGATGCACTGCGTGCTGCCATGGCGGGTTATCTTGCACTACACCTGCTGACAGCGGCTGGAATGGCTGCCTTCACTTATGTCCAGTTCGCCCGCAGCGAGATCAACCCGACAACAGGCGGCGCATTTCCTGCGTGGCGCGCATGGCAAAGCTACACAGTGGCAGTTACCTTGATAGCACTGGTGGTGCTTATCGGGCAGGAGGTGGGATGAGATGGCTGGCTCTGCTCCTTGCGGGTCCAATGCTCTGGGCGTTCGGATTCGTACTCATCTATGGGCTTCATGGCATCGTCTGCGCCGATGTGACAGGTCCAGAGGGCTTGACTTCGGCAACACAGATCATCCTGATCGGGGTCTGGGTTATGTCAATGCTCGCCTTTATTCCCCTTTTCATTCGATTGCCGAAAGGCCCTGGTCTGCATACCAGGCTTCCCCGTGTAGCGGCATGGAGTGGCTTGGTCGCAACGGCCTTCACACTGTTTCCCGTCGCACTTGCAACGAGCTGTTGACAGAAAGAAACCCGCTTTGCCGGGAGGAGGGCAAAGCGGGTTCACGAGGGAATAAGAGCGCATACAAGTCCATACACGCCGATTGGAAACAGGACCAGAACGCTTCTGTCCACAG